>JAHDBW010000242.1 GCA_020630175.1 Anaerolineales bacterium | reverse complement strand
ATGCTGTGGCGTGCTCAAACATCAACGTAGGTCACGCACCTCGCATGGGTCAGGACAAAGGCCGCTGCGCCTAAAATCGAGACCAGCACAATTAGCGTCGTCATCAGCGCGATTTGCGTTGGCAGTAATAGCACAATCAAGGTGATTGCCACCGTCATAAGCAGCGCATTCAGGGCCGTATAGCCAAGGATAGCCGCCCAATTGGGATAGTACGGAATCCGCTTTTCATTGACAGTTGGCAACGCATGTCCAGCTTCGCGCAGCTGTTGTTCAAGCACCGCAAACGCGATATCGACAACGTCTGGATTTTCCGCAACGTGCTTGAGTTTCTTCAAATCCTCTGGCGCGTAATACAAATGCTGCTGTGTCTTGGCGGCGGTATAGTTTTCATCCATCAATTCCCCAAGGTACCCTAATTTGTAGCGTTTCCCGGAGGCCTTCAATGTTTTCTTCAGCGCTTTTGTAACCGGTCCATCCGGAATATAAGGAATGGCAATGTAGACCATCTTGGGCTAGACATCCCATTTGGGACACCACGGTCCATCAACAATGCGCCGCCCTTCATCTAATTGCCGGATTTGCAGTAGTTCCGCATTTGAAAGGGAAATCTCTGTGGATGCAAAGTTTTGCGCGATGCGGTCTTTATTGGTTGAGGTAGGAATGATAATGTGGCCTTCCGCAAGCAAATAAGCCAAGGCAACCTGCGCCGCCGTTGCATTATGCGCAGCGCCAATTTCCGCAAGCGTTGCGTCTTGCGCAATCGCCCCTTTTGCTAACGGGGAATACGCCGTCATCACAATGTCGTGCGCTAAACAATGCTCCACAATTGGCCGGTTACGATGATACGGGTGAATTTCAACCTGATTGGTTCGAATAGGCCGCGCGCCTAACACCGCAGCGGCTTTTTCCATAAAGTGGATGGTGAAGTTTGACACGCCAATGTGCGCGGCCAAGCCCGCATCGTAGACCGCAGCAAATTGTTCTAAGTAGACTTCAGCAGCAACTTCATTATGCGGAGATGGCCAATGGATCAGCAATAAATCAACTTGGTCAATTTGCAGCTTTTCAAGCGAGCGTTCAACCGCTGGCCGCACCAAGCCGGGGCCTAAACTGCGTGGGCCAACTTTAGTCGTGATCCAAACATCACCCCGCGCCAACCCGCTTTCTGCAATGGCTTTGCCAACAAACTCTTCATTGTTATAGCCTTCTGCCGTGTCAATGTGTCGATAGCCAATTTCCAATGCGTCTGTTACGGTGCGGTACGCCTCATCATCAAGGCGTTGGTACGTCCCGAAGCCAATTTTTGGAATATTAAAGTCTGATGTCATTTGCTGTTACCTTCTATGCGTGTTGATAGATTGTCAATTACGCGATTTTACAATGCGCGGAGAGGCGGCTTATTTACCTGCTTTCTCGGCTTCAATGCGAATAAACTCAGGCAAATACTCTGGTGTACAGCCACGCGACACCGGTTTGCCTTTGTACAGGCCCACGCGTTCGCCCAGCGCAATGCATTGGTCACGGTAGGGCAAATCATGCACTCCGATGTGCCCAGCGGTGAAATTCATCGCCCATTGCACTTCAGGCACAGCAGTTTCTAAACCGGCTTCAATCGAGTCTAATAACGCAGCGGCATTGTCCACTGGAATCTTGCCCATCCAGCGCAAGCGGCCTTGGTGATACCAAAACAAACGGCGTTGGAGCGGTGAGGCGGCATGTTCCCAGCTTTCTAGCAAGGCCAGGGTCTTCTTTGATTTTGTGAGCTGGTTCGCCATTAGCCAGTCGGCAATTTGCACGCGTTGATCTAGGTCGTGCACATCCAAATCGGCCATCATTTGGTCTAGGGTCGCTTGCGTTAGGTGCTTTTTATCTAGAATTAACACCGCCAGCATGCGCGGATACACCTTTGCGCTCGCCCATAGTTCCAATGCCAGCGCATGGTCACGCTTGATGTCTTTGGCAAGTTTCTTGAGGTCGCCAAGTTTGACATTCTCAACGCTGAGCTGCTTGATTAAGTCTGCAGCAGATGTGGGTGCAGTCATGTCACAATCCTCCTGAGAGATAACGAATTTAAGTCTACCCCAACCCTAGCACAAAGGTTCGGATTAGGCGACTATTTTAGGCATGAATTTGGACGACATCGATTGAAAAGTCAGCCTACTATTGCGCACGGCTTTTGAGGCTGCCCTTTATAGCAAATTGCGCTGGGCAAGGCATTCCAGATATAAAAAAAGCGGCGCCTTCAAACAGCGCCGCTTCAGTCATACAGTTATGAACATGCTCTACTTACCCTGAATTCTGGATAACAGTGGCGCGGGGTCCCAATTAAACAGCAATCAGTAACCTGTCTGCTAGCCATAATGTCATCCCCTTACAGCCTGTGTGGCACTCAAGACCAGCCCCTGCAAATTGGGTTTATGTTTATAGCACCAGGCCAGGGTGGCCTTGCTGAGTATAAAACGCTTTATTTATCACATCGCAGCACATTGCGTTATCCAGAACTAAGGTTGCCTATTCAATTTTCAGTCACTAGGCAGTGCTAAGGTTATTTCTCAGCAGTTCTAAACGTTTGTAAAACAAAAAGTGACACCACGGTTAGCACGCTTGTCAAAATCAGGCCACGCATCATCACACAGTATTATATGAGGAATTTCGATCAAAATAGAACGTTGTCAAATGTTACAAAGACTGAACCAAATCGCCAAACTGCGGCGTGTGTTGATCAAACAGCGGCCAAACGATTACAATTTCTCAACACGCTAAGAAAAGACAATATCAAATGACTTTACGCACAACAACCATCGGCGCTTATCCAAAGCCAGCTTACCTACCCACACCAGACTGGTTTAGGAAAGATATCGAGTTCAAAACTGCCACTGCAGGCAATCCAACGGCGGCATTTAACGATTACTTGGCAACGTTATCGCCTGAAGTTCGAGACCTACTAGACCGCGCAACGCGTGAGGTGGTCCAAGCGCAAGTGGCCTACGGGATTGATATCCCCACCGATGGCGAAGTGCGGCGTGAGAACTATATCTATCACGTGTGTCGCAATCTCAACGGCTTTGACTTTGACAGCCTAACCCACCAAATATTACGCAACGGGCAATGGGAAGCGTGGGTGCCGACCGTGCGCGGCCCGATTTCCAGTGCGCCGCCGATGATGGCAAATGATTTCCGCATCGCGCAGGCCGCAACGGATAAACCAGTTAAGATCACCCTGCCCGGTCCCTTAACGATTTGCGGCAGCACCGCCGATGACTATTATCACGATCCAAAGGCGCTCGGTGCCGATTTAGCAGCAGCCTTGAATAAGGAAGTGTTGGCCCTAGTTGACGCCGGTTGTAAATGGATTCAGATTGACGAACCCGTGTTTGCACGCACCCCCGACCAAGCGTTGGACTTTGGATTTGAAAATTTGGAGCGCTGTTTTGCAGGTGTGCCCGCCGATGTGAACCGCGTGGTGCATATGTGTTGTGGCTATCCAATGGGGCTGGATGAAACTGAGTATGAAAAGGCTGATCCCGGCGCATACTTTGAATTAGCCGCCGCGATTGATGCGTCTAGCATTGACGCCATCTCTTTAGAAGATGCGCACCGTCACAATGACTTGGCGCTGCTAGCGCATTTCAAAAAGACAACTGTCATTTGGGGCGCGGTTGCCATTGCGCGGTCACGCATCGAAACACCCGCTGAAATTCGAGAGCGACTAACGCAAGTGCTCGACCATATCGACGCGGAGCGCCTTATCGTTGCGCCAGACTGTGGCTTGGGGTACCTGACAGACGAAATGGTCGCCGCAAAGTTACGCAATATGAGCGAAGCGGCACACGCGTTTTAGTGACGCACCAGCAACAACTATCCGAGCGGATAGCAAGGTTAGCCAAATCCGTAGCAATGATGCTACGGCGTGATCGCAAGTAAGCTAATCACGCCTAGCACCAAGTGCAACAGTTTAGTGGCAGCAAGCGGCTACGCTGTTAGTTCCCAGACGCTTGCCAACTTGATTCCAATACATTCTTGAACGTTTCACCTTGATTTAGCGGTGCAATTTCAATTTTCATGAACTCGCCTGAAGTGCTGGAAATTTCAATGATGTCCCCAATCAAACTTTCGTAGCGGTGTTGAATGTCTTGAATTTCAGTCAACGCGATGGCAGTGTTGCGTCCATCAACATGGTGAATAATCCGTTCATTCGTCAAAATTGCAGCTTCTGAGCTATCTAACCGCACCGTGTAATCGTAATAGGCCACAATCTCTTCGTTTGGCAATAAAATGTCGTTCGCTTCTATATACTCTAAGGCATACGGCTCGATTTCATTTGACAATCGTACGCCTGCTTCTGGCCCACTTCCCAGCCAAATCAGAGCCCCAATAAGCGCCACAACCAAGAGTGCGCCAAGACCAAACGCAATTAGGCACCCTTTCTTCCAAAGGTTACTTTTTGCTTTTTGGGAGTCGTGTGATACTTCAATCATAGGTCTGCATGCCTCGCTAACTTAATAAACTAATCTTCTCTACCCTCGAATTGTAGTCTTCGCATAACTCTCGTTAAGCAAACAGCAACCGAGGAAACTATAGTAGACAAAACTATACCTACTATTCTTATTGAAGTAAACCAATACGCGCAATCAAATCCCTACCAAAGCAGCAAGTGATACCGTCACTTAACATCGGTCCGCAGCGCCGTGACCGTGACCTCAATCAGCCAGTTGCCACCAAGCGCCACGCCTAGGCAGGCTCGCTGCGGCCAATAATCAGGATTATCACCAATCCAAGCATTCCAGACTTTGTCCATAATCGGTTTGTCGTCGATGTTGGCAATATAGATGTTTGCAGAAATAAGCTTGGTTTTGTCTGAGCCTAACGCAGCGAGATTGTCATCTAGGTTTTTTAGAGCCTGCGCGGTTTGCGCGGCCAGCCCCAAATGCTCTTCATCCGCATTGGAGACCGTCCACACTAAGTCTTTATACGCGGAAGAAATACTTCTACCGTGCGGCGCATTGCCTCTTATTCGGTTAATCATTGTTTTTAGTGAGATGTGTGCCGCCACACAGAAACACACGCTATTTAACCTCAGTTCTGGGTAAGCAAATTGTCGGGCGCAAGGGTGTAGCTCCACGGCTAGCCGTGGAACTACACCCTTGTTTCTTCGAAAAAATGACGTTTT
>JAHDBW010000241.1 GCA_020630175.1 Anaerolineales bacterium | reverse complement strand
TTGATATTGTAGAAGTTGCTAGAATCAAACGGTCGCTTGAAAAAAGCGACCGTTTTTTGACGCGTGTCTTTACCGAACGCGAAATTGCAGATTGTGGTGACCGCATGAATTCTTTTGCCGCACGTTGGGCAGCCAAAGAAGCGGTGGCCAAAGCCTTTGGCACTGGCATTGGTGACGTTGGCTTTTTAGAGATTGAAGTCCGTAAAGACGAACGTGATGCGCCGCATATCCACCTTAGTGGCAATGCCGCCAAGCTTGCGGCAGAACTTGGCCTAACAGAATGGGCGCTCAGCCTCAGCCATACCGACGACTACGCAGTTGCCTCAGTTGTGGCAATGGGCGGGCGCTAGCTCCCTTTCAGTGATTGCCAGTCTGGCGCACAGTGATTGCAAATGTGATTGACTGCCTCTTCAGCAGAATCAGTCACTAAGAATAAATCCATATCCTCTGGCGAGATCATGCCTTCGGCAAGCATGGTGTTCTTCATCCAATCGACCAACCCACCCCAATAGTCTGAATCAAATAACACAATCGGGAAATCATGGATTTTTTGCGTTTGGATTAGCGTCAGGGCTTCAAATAATTCATCCATGGTGCCTACGCCACCCGGAAACACCACATAGCCCAACGCATATTTGACAAACATCGTCTTACGGGCAAAGAAGTAACGGAAGTTGATTGGCACATCAATAAATTCATTTAGGCCAGCTTCAAACGGCAGTTCAATGCCTAAACCAACCGACAGTGCGCCTGCCTCGCGTGCGCCCTGATTGCCAGCTTGCATCATGCCCGGGCCGCCACCCGTGATCAGCGCAAAGCCACGCTCGCCCAATAAACGGCACACTTCAACTGCTGCTTGATACTTCGGATTTTCCGGCTTGGTGCGCGCAGATCCAAAAATTGAGATCGCTGGGCCAATGTTGTTTAGCGTGTCAAAGCCCTCTACAAATTCGCTCATAATCCGGAACAAGCGCCACGTGTCTTTATTGCCAACTGAATTGTGATCACGATTCATGATCTTTGGGTTCAGTAAGTTCTCGTCTTCGGTTGCCCGATTGAGTGCGCTGGTTTGATGTTTATGGACGTTAGATTTCATAGGATTACAAGGGAGTGTCTCAAATTTGTGAATGGAATAATGACGTGTTTACACTGGCATAGACTAAGTAGTGCACTCAAATCTTACAAAAAAGCGCCACCCGTGACAACACGCGTGGCGCTTTTATAAGCGTTAGCTCTAACGCAGCTTATGCTGGCAGCAAATTAGCGGCCTAGCAAAGAACTGGTTTGTGGCAGTGGATTTTTTGGTGAATAAGCTTTGTTGTCATTGATTGACAGGAACTGCCCACCAACTGGCAAGTAGTCGTAACCTTCAGCCACCAATTGCAGATAGTCTGGCAACATGCGGCGGCCATCAATGATCAGATAAGGTGCATCGACCGAAGCGCGGATGTCTGCGCTTAGCGTGCGGAATTCTTCCCAGTCTGTAGAAAGGTAGCACGCATCGGAGCCTTGTAGCGCGTCACGTTCTGATTCGCAATAGACGATGCGGTCATACAGATGGTTGTCTTCAGAGTCGAAGTAACGGGTTGCTTCGTGCATTGCCAATGGATCGTAGGCGCGGATTTCTTTGACGCCTTTTGCCAGCAATGCTTGCACGGCTTTAAGTGACGCTGAATCGCGCATGTCATTGGTGCGTTTTTTGAACGCAAGCCCAAGCAACGCTACAGACTTATTGTTGAAGTTGAAGCCAGCTTCATACCCCGCCCGATCAAACAAATATGTCTTTTGATATTCGTTGATTTCAAACACAGCTTCCAATAAGTGCGCTTGGTTGCCAGAGGTCTTCAATTGATAAATCAAAGATTGAATGTCTTTACCAAAGCAGCTACCACCAGCGCCGTTACTCACATAAGAGCCCCAAGTGCTGATGCGGCTGTCTGCCGTTACGCCGACCTTGAGATCTTCCATGCGGATGTTGTCGTGGCTTTCTGCCATACGCGCGCCAATGCCATTCCAGAAGGAAATGTAGGTGAGCAAGAGCGTGTTGCCAAGGTACTTGATGGCTTCTGCGGTTTCTGGTGTCGTTTCAATGTAGCGAATGCGCACGTGATTGACATAAGCCGCATACAGCTTGCGTAGCAGCGCTAAGTCTTCTGGCGTGTCGGCACCTACAACAACGCGATCTGGGCTGCGTGAGCCTTCTACTGCCTTGCCTTGGGCCAAGAATTCTGGATTGCTGGCAACCCCGGCATTTTCTACGCCATGTTCTTTCAAGATGCCTTCAAGGTAACGGGCGGTGCCAACTGGAACTGTGCTTTTATTCACAAGAACAACGCGCGTTTGCTCTTTGCGGGCAGCGAGTAGTTCAGCAATGTGGTTAGCCGCGTTGGTGTAATACGTAAGGTCGGTTGACCCATCACGGCGTGGCGGTGTGTTTAGGCACATAAAGATAACTTCGGTGCCTTCAATGACATCCGAGATATCTGTCGTGAAGAACAAATTCTTATTGAGTTGCTCTTGGATAATTGGGACTAACCCTGGCTCATTGATTTGTTTTTCAATTTCAACACGATCACCGCTATTGTATGAATCAATGCGTTCTTGATTGATGTCATATGCGTAAACGGTGTGCCCGTATTCTGAGCACATGGCTCCATGTGGCAACCCAACGTACCCTGTTCCGACGACTACTATTTTCATGATTGAAGTTTTGTGATTTTTTGCGGCACCCTCATTAGAACGCGCCTAAGTTTTTTATTTCTGCAGTACAAATTCCGATGGATGGCACCGCTTAAAGTGATTAGCACCAGCCTGATGCCGGACTAATGAAAAGACAAATGGTCAGCTTCCGCTGTATTACTATCGATATTCTAATATAACTACGCTTATAAGAAAGGGCGACAGTTGGAAAAAAGCGGAAGGCCGTGTAATTACAGGCCCTATTTTTCTGAAGCTACTATTTTTTGACGACAAATTTTCAATTAAGACACAGTTTTTCTCAATCTCGTTACTGCACGACCCCAATTTCAAAATTGCTCAACCAACTTGTTGACCCTATAACTTCTAGCATGATAGAATTTCGTTTGCTTGTGCAGAACTGCACATCTTTTACAATCTGGAGGGGTGGCCGAGTGGTCGAAGGCGGTTGTCTTGAAAACATCTGTGGCGGTGACGTCACCGTGGGTTCGAATCCCACCCCCTCCGCCAGTTTATACTAAAGTTTTTTGGAGAGGTGCCGGAGTGGCTGAACGGGACCGCCTGCTAAGTGGTTGTGGAGTGTAAAACTTCACCGAGGGTTCGAATCCCTCTCTCTCCGCCAGAACTTTGATATAATATGTCTCATCCAACCGGATAAATGATCTTGTAGCTCAGTGGATAGAGCACTTGTTTGCGGAACAAGGGGTCGCAGGTTCGACTCCTGCCAAGATCGCCAAAAACGCCTTTAGAATTTTCTAGAGGCGTTTTTTATTTAACGTTCTTCGGAGGCAGTGCTTACAAAATTCGGGACATTGCCTCTATAAATTTGGTGTTTGCGTTGTCAAGCGTCGTGTAAATCTGTTTACACTTATAACTATGGTAGAACTCTTAAAAGAAAACCCATTGCTACTGCTGTTTGCAGTTTCGGCAATTGGGTTCGCAGTTGGCAAAATTCGCTTCAAAGGCGGTAGCCTAGGTGTGGCAGCCGTGTTGTTTGTTGGCTTAGCAAC
Source organism: Anaerolineales bacterium (assembly GCA_020630175.1). Taxonomy (GTDB): domain Bacteria; phylum Chloroflexota; class Anaerolineae; order Anaerolineales; family UBA6668; genus JAHDIM01. Next base: position 1,495 of record JAHDBW010000241.1, on the reverse strand, counting down.
CGGCGCACTCGATTCCAGCTTCACATTGCCAGATATTATTTTCAAAATGGGCTTGGCGATGTTTGTTTACACCGTTGGGCTAAGCAATGGTCCCGGTTTCTTTGCTTCCTTCCAAAAAGATGGGGCAAAAAATATTCTCTTCGGCATTGGCATGACCGTCATCCCGGCTGTGGTGGGGCTGCTGTTTTACTTCTTTTTAGACTTTAGCGCGGCCAATACAGTTGGCATCTTTGCGGGGGTCTCGACTAATACTGCTGCGCTGGCCAGCGTGCTAGATGTGTTTGCCGGACGCGGCAGCAACAGCATGGTCGCTGATGCCACCGTGGGCTATTCAATTAGCTACCCCATTGCAGTGCTAGGCTATATCGGTGCAATTGGCATTGCGCGCCGCATGTTCAAAGTGGACTACGCCGTAGAAGCCGCGCAGCTCAGCAAGCAATACCCCACAGAGCAAGACCTTACCAACGCCACTATTCGCGTCACTGTTGATGCGATGACCAACACTCCAATCCGTGACCTGCGCCGTGAACACGGCTGGGACACTGTGTTCGCGCGTTTCAAGCCGATTGGCACTGAGCGCATTATGCTTGCCAATAGCGACACCGAATTCGAGATAGGCGATTTGGTCAAAGTTGTTGGGTCTTCACATGCAATTGATGAGATCATCACTGAACTAGGCGAGCGCGCCGATGATTTTGTTGTGGGTGAAGATGAAACGTACCAAATCAAACGCTTGTTTGTCTCTAACCCTGAGGTGGCTGGCAAATCAATTGCTGCGCTAGACCTTGGCCGTAATTACAGCACAATCGTAACGCGCGTGGGCCGGGGCGATATTGACCTGCTCGCAAAAAGTGACACCGTGTTAGAACTGGGCGATCGGGTGCGTGTGCTTGCCCGCCGCAAAGATATTCCTGAACTTAGTGCGCTCTTTGGCGATTCATATCACGACCTAAGCCAAATCAACTTGTTTTCTTTTGGGCTAGGTTTGGCACTGGGCCTGCTGGTCGGGCTGGTTCCAATTTCGCTCACGAATAATGTTTCATTTAGCCTTGGGTTTGCCGGTGGCCCGCTAATGGTTGCCCTTATTCTCGGGACATTGCGCCGCACCGGGCCAATTGTCTGGACCCTACCCTATAGTGCAAATCATACGCTGCGCCAAATTGGTCTGATCTTCCTGCTGGCTGCGGTTGGCGTGCGTTCAGGCGGCGCATTTTGGGAAACGCTTATCCAAGGTGGCGCACTGCCAATTGCTGCGGCCGCTACGATTATTGTGTTGGCTTCAACCTTTGCCGCACTGTTTGTTGGGTATAAGCTGCTCAAAATCCCCTTTACCGTGTTGACCGGTATGCTGGCCATTCAACCCGCCGTGCTGGGGTACGCCTTAGACCGCGCTCAGAACAACTTGCCAATGGTGGGGTACACCCTAATGCTGCCCGTGAGCATCATCACCAAAGTGATTGTGGCGCAACTGTTAGCCATCTTTTTACAGTAGTTA
>JAHDBW010000240.1 GCA_020630175.1 Anaerolineales bacterium | reverse complement strand
GTTAGGGGGAACGCCATGCAGGAACTTATATTTGGTGGGGATTCCCTCACAGCACGGCTTGGCGCACCAAATTCAGGCCAATTAGCAGTAACAATACATACACAATGCGCCGGAAGGCATCGGGATCTAGATAGTCTGAGAGTTTGAGGCCGACGTAAGAGCCTAGCAAACCACCCGGCAAGCCCCAGCCCACGGTATATAACACCGTGGGCGTAATGAAGCCATTGAAGTAATGAAAAATCAGGGTAGTGGTGCCTGTCAGCACGAAGATACTACTAAGCGTAGACTTGAACTCTGCGGGCTGCCAGCGGCTCATGGTGCCATAGACAATGGCTGGTGGCCCGGGCGCGTTATACGCACCGCCAAGCAGCCCGACAAAAACACCAGCGACATACCCAAACACGGGCCGTTTGACGGTCGGCAGCTCTGGCCCGAGCATGGTGAACAAGGTGTAGCCAATGATGAAAATGCCAAGGCTAATTAGCATCAGGTTACGATCTAGACTTCTGAGCAGGTAAATTCCAATCGGGACGCCAATCAGCATTCCAAGCAGCACGCGCCACAGGGCAGACCACTTGATCCCCAAACGATGGTAGAACACAATCACAAGCCCTGGGATTAGGTTGATCATTGCCATGCTAGGCGCGGCGGTTTGCAGATCCCAAATCATGGTTAGTAATGGCACCAAAATCAAGGCGCCGCCAAAGCCAGACAACGCCCGCACACCGTTGGCGAACAGCGCAGACATAAATATCAAAAATGGAATCATAAAAAGGAGGGGCAGGCTAAGTAACTGCTAAACGGCGAATTGCGGAATTGTTAATGGGTGCGTGGCTGCGCATCAGTGCGCCCTGGCGGCGTACGACTGCGTCATTACTTAGTATTGGGCACGGTTAGTTGCGCTGAAACACCAAATCCATCGAGCCGGGATAGTCGCGGCCTTCATCATCAGTGCAGTCTTCAGCAATTAGGCCCCGCACTGGCAGCGCGTTGTTGCCAACTTCTAGCGTGTAAAGCGTCCCAGCAGCCATTTCAAAATCAGCATAGCCAAGATTGATCTCTGGCTTTAGTCCAGTCCAGAACTGATCGACATTGTTTTCCCATTTCACCAATATTGGAATACCGGCTAACGGGTCGCCGTTTTCATCACGCAGTTCAACTGTAATTTCTGGCGTGGTACGCGTGGGGTCACACAGGCTGTCGATGGCCAGCAGTTGGTAATCTTCACTAACTGGCGTGGGCGGTACGGTAGCAACAATTGGCGCGACGGTTGGCGCAGTTGGCGGCACTGTTGGGATCACAAGGTCGTTGGAAACAGAGGTAGCATCGGCCACTAAGGTCGGGGTAATGTCGGCCGTTAAGCCTGCTGCTAAGACGTTGAGTAAAGACAGGGTACCATCACCAGCCCCGCGCGAAGCGGACTGTTGCGCAAAGGCGGCAACGCGGCTGGCCGGGTCACTTAGCCCCAGCACTTGCATCCGCCGATTGGCACGCGCGATATCACCATCTTGATTGTAGGCAGCGGCAATCATCAGAACATACTGCTCTTTGAAAGGACCAGATAGATCAATCGGTGTTGTCTCTCCGTAGCGAACCGGATTGACGTTATAGCCGTAGAACAGCCCACCACCAATGCCAATGAGCAACCCAAATAGCAGCGTGATATTGCCCACAATGCGGCGTGTACGTGTTGGAGAACGCATTTTAGTTACCGCAAAAACGGCTCCATGGCCGGTGTGAGTTGCCCGTAGGCTCTGGCTAGATCGATGAGGGCGAAGATGTCTTTCTCATTGCCGCCGCGTTCAATGAGACCTTCGGTTAAGGCGATGACGGTTTCACTAGGATCGCGCAGGCCTAGTTCGGCTAGGCGTTGTTCAACGCGGGCAAAGTCTTGTTCTAAGGCGTATGTGTGCGCCACAAGAATGATGTAGTCGTCGCGATATTCGGCGCGTAAGCCAGCGGGAGTTGTCTCTGTAAAAGCCGGTGGCCGGATAACCCAAGCCCATAAGATGCCAATCACCAGTCCGGCAATCAGGCCTAAAAGCAAATTGACGCCAATAGTCCAGCGCCAGTTTGTGGCGCGTTGTGGCAAGGGGCCGGTTGCTTGTGAAGTGACACGAGGGGTGGTCATTTAAAGAATAAGTAGGCTTGCGCTGTAAGTAACAGCGGTGTTATTGCTATTGTATGTGCAAATGACATGCCTGCCAGTAAGGATTGTACTTCGTTGGATAAACGCGGATTGGGAACACACAGCGTGTTGTGATGCGCGCGCCCTGAGAAAACAAAAACGGAGCGCAAAGCGCCCCGTTAGATGTGTGTGCCGGAGGTGGGAATCGAACCCACACACCGTTAAGTACACGAGTTTGAGTCGTGCGCGTCTACCAATTCCGCCACTCCGGCAAGTGAAGGTTCCAAAATTCTATGCGAAGCTGTTCTTGGGGTCAAGTATTTGGTGAATTTTGGGTCATCCGCAACTGCCTGCTAGGCCGCAGCACCTTGTAATACGTCTGCTAATACAGACAAGCTGATGTTGGCACCGCACAACACAATCGCTACGTTTTTGCCGGCATAGGCGCTGGCATCTTGCATCAGGGCCGCAATCGGCACGGCGGCAGCGCCTTCAATCATCATATGTTGCGTGTTCATAAAGGTACGCATACTTGCGGCGATTTCCGCTTCTGTCACAGACACATACCGATCCACATGATCACGGCAAAGCGGGAACGTGACCGAGTCAAGTTCTACGCCGCCAGCGGTGCCGTCTGAAAGCGTAGGCAGCGAGTCCAGCTCTAACACTTGGCCTGCTTTGACTGATTCTGCCATTACTTGTGAATTCAATGGTGAGCAGCCCACCACCTCAACTGAGGGCTTGACCGACTTGATGTAGGACGCAATGCCGCCCATCAGGCCGCCGCCGCCAACAGCAACAAAGACAGCGTCTAACGCTGGCAGTTGACGCAAGAGCTCGATGCCAATGGTGCCTTGACCGCCCAGCACGTCAATGTCGTTATACGGTGAAATGAAGGTCATGCCGTTATCTGCTGCGTATTGGCGGGCGTGTAGTTCTGTATCTAGGCCGTCTGTGCCAAAGGCGCGCGTTTCTGCGCCCCGCCGTTTGATGTTGGCAACTTTTGTTTCGGCGGCTGTTTCTGGCACAAAGACAATGCCTTTGGCTCCCACTTTTTGCATCGCAAATGCACAGGCTGCGCCGTGGTTACCGGTTGAAGCCGTGACAATGCCAAGATTGCGTTCTGCATCTGAAAGTGAGAGCACTTTGTTAAGTGCCCCACGCGCCTTGAACGAGCCGGTATGCTGCAAATTTTCACACTTGAAGTACACGTTTGCGCCAGTGGTTTGGCTGTAATAAGGGGAATGGTCTAGCAGCGTCTCGCGAATATACGGGCGGATGCGGGCTTCGGCTTGGGTCACAGATTGCGGGGCGTTGATGGTCATAAAAGGGCAGTTGTTAGCGATGTGCTGTTAGAAAAGCGGACATGGAAATAACGGGGATTATACCTAGAAACCTGCCTGGCACGCCGCGTGATTACCGTTGGACAGGCCGCATCCGGCTACAGACTGGACATGCCAATTGTGCGATGGCCCGCCGCACGCCCTAGGCAGTTAAGAATCAAAAAAAGCCTTCACGATGAAGACTTTTTAGAAGTTGCGGGAGCCGGATTCGAACCGACGACCTCCGGGTTATGAGCCCGACGAGCTGCCTCTGCTCTATCCCGCGTCGAGATCTAAATGATACCACCCTTTTGGTTGCTTGACGATTTTGGGCAGAAGTCGCTAAAAGTTCTGGCAAGTAATAAGTAGCGCGCTTTTTATTTTCTACGAATTATCAAACTCTGAATGCATAGGTGAAGTTTCGTAGTCTAGATCTATTTCAAAAAGTTTTGCAATCAGCAGATACAATTCTGCTTCTTAAAGCCTTTCTACATCTTTAGGATTGATATACATTACAGGCCTCTCCCTATCTCATCGCCGAGACCAGTAAACACTTACCCCAGTTTATTTTCAAAGTCAGTCGGGTAGATAGACGATCTTACGTCGATTTATTGGGGAAGGTTTTGCTGGGTTGCGCGTAAATTTCAACCCTTAGTCAATGCCGCCAATGAGTTTTAGATAATGCACTCTGAACTAACAGGAATACCGGCTTGCGTAAGAATACAAATCGATTACGCTAACGTTGGTGATACCAGCTGCGGTTTGGAACACATACAGACAACGCATATTCCAGTAACGCCCAAACTCTCCATCCATGTTATTTGCGCATTCATACCTTGTATATAAATCACCATTCAGCTCATAATTTACCTGTTTATGCCAGATCAACTCATCTCGATAGCCTTGTCGTTTATTTTGATAGTCGGATGAATTGACTGGAGAAAGACTATTGTCAATTAAAGCCTCTACTTCTGATTGATCCAGTGGAAAAACAACCTTTTGCGATCTTTCCCCCATGAATTCAACGTCAGGCCATTCACTGGAAATTGGCAGCTTGCAATCACCACTAAACAAGACATTTAGTTTCGACCTTCTAGAATTTTGAACAGACATAAATAAGCCCATCAGTAAACATACTGATACTAAGCTATAGAAAAAACGCTTCATTTATTAACTTGAGTTACGCATGACTATGCTAAAAACAGTGACTGTAGAAAGCAACTGGATAAATACAAAGCAGACGATTAAGTGAGTGGCACTTACAACGCTAGCTCGGTAATCAAGGCGCAAAATAGATAAGTACGTATTGCGACAACTGCTGCTGTAAGTGCCGTTCACTTCTGATAGTAACAATGCATAAATGGATGGCACTTATAAGTTTTGAATTACATGATCTTAGGGACTTGTTTGGGGCCGAGATTATTCCGATGTCTTTCAGAAGTGCCACCCATCGCCTTTCTCGCTTAAGCGCGTAACTCGAGTTATTAAAAAAGATAACGCACTAACTCGGGCATCTGACTGAGGTTGATTTTTTGTCTTTTGTAGATAAAGGACTTAATGGAAACCATAGCGCTATTTTAGCTGGAGAGCGATGAACCGACACCAAAGTTGCGCGTAGCCGCGAGTTCGCACGCGCGAGATTAAGCATTTAGTTTGCCAAATTATGAGACTAGCGAGACTGCCGTTGGATAAATGCGGTAATTTTCGCCAGTTGCCCGTGACGTTCGTTGTTTTTCTTGATCTCGCGACAGCGATGTCGCGGCTACATCTATATCCTGGTTGTGTCATTCA
>JAHDBW010000239.1 GCA_020630175.1 Anaerolineales bacterium | reverse complement strand
GTTGATCGCTCATGAACCTGAAACTATTTGTCTTAGTCCTTCGCAACTGGGACAACTGCCGTTAGGGCGTATCAATGCATACCCTGCTTGCGGGTCGTCCCCCCAGACTGTGAAATTGAGATTGAAAATGATCATCATCTTGATGCGCTCGTCTTGTTTACCAAGCTGAACCGCTTCAAGCAGGAATTGCGTCTGCTCTGCAACAGTGTTGTTAAACGGCCCTTTCCATTGAAAGGCCTGTGGCAAGCTGCCCCATTCTTCTCCACTTAGATAACCAATTTCAGTGAAGCATAATGGCTCTGTGCCGCCAAAGGCTTGTGAGTACCGTTCAACCATGCCCGGGAAGTAACGCGTATAGTGCGCCCCGCGCGGATCACCAGTTGCCTGATTAGGCGAGATAATCCCCTCATTATAATGGATACCGATGCAATCCATATAGGCTCCGGCACCGGCCGCATGCAGGCCGTCAAGATAGGGGCCGTCATCACACCCGCCAGGCTGGCAACCGCCGAAGAATCCCGTTGGTGCAGGCGAGCCACTAATCACCATTGTGTTGGGATTGGCCGCTTTGATGGCAATATACGATTTTTGCAACATTTGTGCGTAAATTGCCGGGTCGATTTGCCCATTTGGCCACTCACGGTCTAGGTTGGGTTCGTTCCAAATTTCAATTGCGTCGGCACCTTGTGCAGCTAAATTTGCAACATAAACGGCAAATTCGTCTTGATAGGCCGGTTCATGCGGGCGGGAACGGTTGCCCACGGTGCTAAGCAAAATTTTGAACCCAAGCGCATGTGCTTTGGCAATGTCTGGGCCGTGGTCGTGCGCGGATTCTTCATTGGCTTGGATTTTGATCCAGCCCATACCAGCTGCGCGTAAAAAGTCTTCAGAAATTGTGTTGCCATCGGGCACTTGTCCGCCAAAGGCAAAGGTTTCGACTTGCGGCACGCTGGTGGCGGTTGGCACAGCAGTGGCCGCCGCTTGAACCGCTGTCGCAGGAATTGCGGTTGGAGCGACACTATCTGTGGGCACTCCCTGCGCCACTATTGGCGTGGCAGTTGGTAAGGCTGCGTTGGTTGTTGCGAGTGGGGTGCTAGTTGGCACGACACCGGTGGTAGCCGTTGGCAGTTGGGCAATAGCAGTTGCTGGCGTGCTAGTTGGTATAGCCGCAATCGTCTCGTTGGCTGCGGTTGGGGTGACCGCACCCACGGCTATTGGGTCTGTTTCGGCTGCACCATCAACGACAGATAAGGTGGTGTCAATCAGTTGGATTGGCAGTGCACCGTCTAAATTTGCCGTGATCTGATAGTTGCCCACAGTTTCGGGCTGCCATTGGAATGTTTCGCCTAACGTGAGCGTGGTTAGCGTGCGCGTTCCGGCTTCATCAATTACTTGCCAACTGATGGTTGGGTCAAGCATGGTGAGGGTATCAATGCTTTGCGACTGATAGGCCTGCACAACCGGCCATAACGTGGGGTTGGCTTGACCTACATCAAAGTGTTGTAGCGTGACGCCGGCCAAGTTGAACTGATTAGCAAGTGAAAATTGGCCGCTCAAAAAAGCGGCTAATGGGTAGTAAATCTTTTTATCAGGAATGGGCTGGATTAGTAATGCACCATTGGCCTCATCTTTGGCGATGATAGTGTTGGTACCGCCAATTTGTAAATTCAAGGTTGAACCCGGCGTAAGCGCTTTGTTGGCGCTGACGCTCCCCGCTTGGGTCCAAGCGTCAGAAAGGGACGTGGTGGATAGGGTCCCGGCTTGGTCAACAATGGCAGCGACATTAATATGTAAACGCAGTTTGCGGCGGTCTAGCTGACTGGTGAGCCACCGCAGCGTATCATGCGCGGTACCGTTGAGAATGTCCCGCGTGATGTCAATTTCAACAAAATCAACGCTGTTTTGGAGCGTTTGTAAATCATGCCCGGGTAACGAAAAGCGTCCGTCACTGACGCTTGGGGCTGGAATTTTCAACACGACTAATCGATTGTTTGCGCGTAGCTGAAAGGCTATCGCTTCAATGAAGGCGCTGTAAGCCTCAGTGCTGGCTTTATTTTGTTGGTCATAGGCCAAAACTGCACCGGCATAGCCCTGCGCCACCGTTTGATCAATGACCGCAGCGAAATGGGCTTGTTGTAAATCAGGCCCTAGCAACATTAGGTCAAGCACATCCGCAGTTGCGGTAATGGTTGGCAGCAGCAGTTGAATGCCACCAATCGGCTCATTTTCTAAGAGTGTGCCGGCCAGTTGTCCGCTTGGTTGCGTTTCTAAGGTGTTGAGGTAGAGCGCGTTGATAATGCCATTGATGCTATCTGGTAAGGCAGCCGATGCTGTACTGGCGTTGATGACGCCAAATTGCGTCTCGAGTTGCCCCAACACAATGTACTGGGCTTGGGCAGGGATCATGACGTTAAGGCGGCTGTCTGCTGCAAAGGAGGGCGTAAACCGCCACTGGTCGCCTTGCCAAATGAGTGCATCAATGCGTGTTAAATCGCCAGTAATATTTTCGGCTGGAATTGAAAGCACCATTTGGGTTGGCATTTGTCCAGTTGGATAAAGCTCATAAAACCCATCTGTTAGGGTGAGGTCTCTGGGCAGGGCCGTGCTTAGTTCTTTGAAGATGGCATCTTCTGAGGCTAAGAAAAAGTCGGACGCAAGCACGCGGGCGTTGAGCCGGAAGTCTGGGCTTAGATCTGCCGGGCTGGCGCTAAGTTCGGCCTGATTGTCTAGCGTAAAAACGGGCGCACTTTGTGAAAGTCCGGGTTCTGGAGTTGGGTCTATGACTGTTTGTGGGGTGCTGCACGCGGCAAGGGCTAGCGCTGCCACAAAAACAAGGGAATACCGATAATAAAAGGAGAGGTTGGGCATGTTTCTGTATGAAAAGCGGGTTGGTTACTTTTCTACAGTGTAGCGGATATTTGAGGGCGGGGGAAGGTGGACGTTATTAGAACTGTAAGACTTATTGGTTGTGCAACAGTTGCGTATATCGCGTGACTACGTTACCATTTGTGCCCCTTCTGTAGCATTCGCTACGTCTAACCCATGCAATCGTCCTTGAAATGAGGGCGACGATTAAGACTTATGACCATCAAAACTACTATTTTTCGTTTTCTATTACTTTTTGCGGCAGTTTTTGTTTCGCTAGGCTGTTTAGCATTGAACGTGCCGGACCTAATCGAGGAAGCCGGTTTGCCAGCGCCCGCCTCGGTTATTTCTACTAACACGCCGTTGGCAAGGCAGTCATCGGGCGTGCCTATCCCCGCTAGATCTAGCGAACGGCGGGAAAATGAACTGCAAGACTCTACTGAGTTTGACGCACTATTAGAAGATGACTATAGCGTTGATGAAGATGAATACTATGCCGAAATGGAAGCGCAGCAAACAGCAATCGCCAAAAATCGCGAGGACTTGCCTTCACCACTTGCTGTAAAACAATCCGCTGCGGTATTTGAGCAGGTTGGCGTGATGGGAGATGGCGCATTCTCTGAGCTTGCATTTAGCCCAGATGAATCTAAATTTGCGGCGGGAACAACCAGCGGTGTGATCACTGTCTATAGCTATCCAGAGCAGATCGAACTGAGCCGTTTTGAGAGCACAAGTGAAATCTTGAGCTTGGCCTGGGCACCAGATAACAATCTGTTGGCATATGGCGATAACACTGGGCGCGTTGGCGTGTGGAACGCGGCGGCTGACACAGTTCAGTTTACAGCTGATATCCACACAGACTATGTGCGCACGTTAGCATGGACATCAGATTCGCGTCAGTTAGCATCTGCCGGTGATGATATGACGGCGCTCATTTGGGATGTTGCCACGGGGACTGTTGAACAAACCCTTGCACAGCATGAAGACTGGATTCGCACCGTCGCGTGGGATTTAGATAATCAGCGCCTTGTTACGGCAGGTGATGATGGGACTGCCATTGTGTGGGATGTAGCGTCTGGCGAAGCTTTACAAACATATACCGGGCACAATGGAAAGTGGATATATTACACGGCTTGGATACCAAATTCTGACTTGGTCGTATCTGCATTAGATAGTAGCTACTTTTATGATGAAGAGATACAAGACGTTTTGCACCTTTGGGATGCCAAAACCGGAGACGTTATTGCAACTTGGACGCTGCCAGACACCTACATTGAATATGTAGGTTGGGATGCGCTTACCGAGTCAATTGTAGTGGTTGCCGAGGCTGTTTACTTCTTTGATGGCCAAACGCTGGTTGAAAAAGACCGCTCGCCAGAGATTACAAACAGCTGGTTTTATCATGCGAGCTATTTGCCTGCGGCACGGCAGGTGTCTTTGGTGGTTGATAATTCAATCATTGTGACTGACCCGTGGCGTGGTGAGACGCTCGTCACGCTACAAGGCGAGCTTAGCAATATTGAAGCGGTTGCGTTCCATCCGTTATCAGCAGAAGTGTTGGTTAGCGGCGGGAATAGTTTCATTTCAGCTTGGGACTTGGCGAATTCGGAACAGCGCAGGCTTGATGTGCAGCATACAGATTGGGTCCGATCTATGGATGTCAATCAAAACAATCAGCTGGTTTCTGGTGGTGACGACCTAAGCGTTGTGGTGTATGACCTAAATTCAGACGCAGAACTCGTTAGCGTGGCAGAACATACAGACTGGGTGCGCGCTGTTGTCTGGTCGCCAGATGGGGCGCGTTTTGCATCTACTGGTGATGATGGTTGGATTTACATTTGGGACGGAGTTAGTGGCGCTGTCTTACAAGAGATAAATGCGTCTGAAAACTACCTGATGTCTGTGGCGTGGTCTGCTGATGCGCAATACGTTGCCGCTACGGGTCTTGATGATACGGTTTCTATTTGGGATGCAGGCAGTGGCGAACTTATTGAAAAATTGCCCGACTATTCATCCGGGGCCGATGCTGTAGTATGGTCGCCCACAGATCCGAACTTGCTCGCGTTTGGTAGCACGGACCTTGAAGCATTTGTGTATGACATGCGTGAAAAAGCCGTTGTTCAGTATTTTGATAGCACGGCGCTGGCACCTGACGCCGACGGTTATTGGTCATATTTCACCACGCTTGAATGGTCTCCCGACGGCAATTGGCTGGCGATTGGCGGATCTTCGTCTATGGTGGCCCTATGGAATACCCAAACGTGGGAGCGCGTGTCTTTACAAACAGACAATACTGAAGTCAATGACATTGCTTGGCGTGCGGATAGTCAGGCGTTAGTTGCTGGCCTAGGCAATGGGGCAGTCGTTGTTTGGGAATTGCGCGAATAACAATAAGGC
>JAHDBW010000238.1 GCA_020630175.1 Anaerolineales bacterium | reverse complement strand
GTAAGACAGGCATCATGCCGGATGGTTTGTTGCGCTGCTACTTTCTTTTTCTAAACGCCCTAACTCTTTATACAAAACGAATTGAAAATACCCCATTAATACGCTGAGGCGTAGGCCGTGCCAACCGCCGCGCCAGCCGGCTAGGGTTTTGTAACGCCACCAGAACTGCCGTAAGGGCTGCAAGATGTAATTTTGTGGTTTTACCCGTTGCCCGTCCTGAAACAGAATGCTGGCGTCATATTTCGTGTACTTGTGCTGTTTTTCAATGAACTCTGACACTGCCTCGTAATTGATATGCACAAGCGGCTCTGTTAGGTAGCCTGCTTCACCGTCTAAATCGATTAGTTCGTGAACGTGGCGGTTTGGATCGTAGCTGGCATAGGCGCGTTTGACTAAGCGGAGCTGATAGTCTGGAAACCAACCTGCGTGCAGCGTTAGCTTGTGAAAGATGTAATTGTGACGCGGTAGCCACCAGCCAACTTCGGCATGATCGCCGCTAATCACAGCTTGAATCTCCGCTGCAGATGCGTCTGAGATCCGCTCGTCAGCGTCTACAAAAAAGATCCAGTCGGCGGTCACAGCTTGTAAGGCAGCATTGCGTTGGGCGGCGTAATTTTCAAATTTGTGCTGGATAACGCGAGCGTTGTAGCGTTCGGCAATCGCACAAGTGGAATCGGTGCTAAAGGAATCAAACACTAAGACCTCATCGGCCCAGTGCAGCGATTTTAGGCAGTCTGGCAGGTGTTTTTCTTCGTTAAGGGTAAGAACAATAGCGGTAAGCATGGCAGCTAATTGTACTTGGGATTTTGCCACTTAAACAAAAACAGCCTGCAAAGGCAGGCTGCTTTTGTTCTCCTAATTCTGATCAAAGAATTAGCAATGTTTCACAAGGAGAAATTAGTTCTTTGCGAGCAAGTCGCGAATTTCGGTCAGCAAGTCAACGTCGCTTGGACCTGGATCAGCGGCAGGTGGTTCTGGCTTGGCAAGTGGCTTGACCAAGAAGAAGTACACAGCGGTACCAATCATCAAGAAGTTGACAATTGCTTGGATGAAGTTACCGTAAGTAATAGGGCCAGCTGCGAGTGTTGTGAAGTCTACACCACCAATCAACATCCCGATAATTGGCATCAAGACGTCTGCAACCAATGAAGAAACGATCGCGCCAAATGCGCCACCGATGATAATACCGACAGCCATGTTTAGCACATCGCCTTTACTTAAAAAATCAATTAAACCTTTCATAATATAAGTCTCCCGAAGTTATCCTAGTAATAAATAAATGTTGTTTCACTGTGAAACTGTCTAATTCTCTACTCATTTAACACTTGGCTCCGCAGAAGGTCACATATAGGACAAGATCCATACCAGATTGAAACCTTTAATATAAAACACCCCATAACGCAGCGTTTCAGGGGTGTTTTGGCTAATGTCGGGCTAAAACTGTTATGGGGTTAGGCGGTGTCATCCTCGCGGAAGTGGGCGCCTAAGCTTTTCTTGTTGCTTGACGCGGCTCTGGCCACAATTAGGGCGGATTGCGCTGCGTTACGCAAGCCAATGATGCCATCAGTCAAGCGGCTTTTGCGGTAAAACGCTTCGATGTTTTGCCACAAGTGCTGTAACTCTTTGACAGCCCGGTTCAGCAAGAATTGGTTGCGGACTAAGCCAACATAGTGCCACATAATATTCCGGATCGTTTGCATATCCGCTTGGATCAGGGCTGGATCGGTGTCATAGGTCAGACCGCTGGTATCCCATTCCGGCACTGCGCGTTCAGAAATTGGCGCTTGCACGCCCAAACTCCGGATGTGTTCCCCAGCGCGGTGGCCCCAAACAAGCCCTTCTAATAGGGACGTACTCGCTAAGCGATTTGCGCCGTGAACGCCGGTACAGGTGACTTCACCGGCAGCGTATAGCCCCGGTATAGAGGTGCGCCCGTCAAGGTCTACCAATGCCCCGCCACAGAAGTAATGCGCCGCCGGAGCGACAGGAATCGGTTGTTTTGTGATATCGATATTAGATTTCAGCAACCGTTCGTAGATGGTCGGGAAATGGTGTTTGATCTTGTCTGCGGGCAATTGGCTAGAAATATCCAACAGCATGTATGGATAGTCGCTTTGCAGCATTTCCCAGTAAATTGCGCGCGCCACAATGTCACGCGGCGCAAGTTCCATATCTTCTGGGGCGTACTTTTCCATGAAGCGTTTGTTGGTGTCTGGCGTCAGCAAAATGCCGCCTTCACCGCGCACGGCTTCAGTAATTAGGAATTTGGTGGTGCCAGCCATGTGCAGGGTAGTGGGGTGGAATTGCACATATTCAGAATTGACAATGCGTGCCCCAGCCCGATAAGCCATACTCAAGCCATCGCCACGAGCGCCGTTCGGATTGCTCGTATTTTGATAAATTTGCCCTAAGCCGCCCGTCGCTAGAATCGTGCTGCCAGCTAAGATTGGAACCACTTTTTTATCCGTTTCACGCAAGACATACGCACCGTGACAGCGCCCGTCTTTATAGCGATCCATTGGGTCAACGGAATGGTGCGGGAATGTAATCAGGTCAACCGCAGTGTGCCCGGTCAGCAGCGTGACATTCGGTAGTTCTTGCACGGTGCTCAGCATGGCCTGCATAATGGCCCAGCCAGTGGCATCACCGACGTGCAAAATGCGGCGGCTGGAGTGCGCTGCTTCTAAGCCATAGACTAACTCGCCCAGCGCATTACGGTCGAAGTCTAAGTTGCATTGACCCATCAGCACATCTTTTACAAGGCGTGGGCCGTCAACGGCTAACGTCTCAACAGCTGGGACATAGCCGAGACCGGCACCAGCGTCTAACACGTCTTCCATCATGAGCGATTTACTATCGCTCAGTCCTTGAGTCACAATGCCGCCTTGCGCCCAAGCAGAGTTTGAATCATTCGCCGTTTTTGCACGGGTTAGCACAGTAATGTGCCGTTCTTTGTCTTGGGCAAGTTGCAACGCGGCTGCACAGCCAGCAATACCACTGCCGATAATAAGGACGTCTGTTTGCATAGTGAGAAGTAGAGAGTAAGAGAAAAGAGTAGAGAGACAGAAAACGCTGCGCGTTTAGAAACAGTCTCTGTCTCTAGCGCGCAGCGCGTTCTCTGTCTCTCTTCTTTTCAGTCTTACCCGATGGCGATCATGCGCTCCACAGATTGGGCGGCGCGTTGACGAATGTCTTCGTCGATGTGGATTTCGTATTGGTTGTAACGCAGGGCGTCTAGCGTTTCTTCCATGGTGATTTGGTTCATGTGCGGGCAGCGTACTGAGCACAAGCGCAGCATGTCTTTTTCAGGAATTGCAGCGGCAATGTTGTCACCCATAGAACATTCAGTGAGCAGCAAGTAACGTTCAGCATCGACGTCTTTGACGTAGTTGATCATTTCTTTGGTGCTGCCAGCAAAGTCTGAGGCTTGCACCACTTCCGGACTACACTCTGGGTGTGAGACCACGGCTACATCTGGGAATTGCAGGCGGATATTTTGGATATCTTCTACGCTGAATTTGTCGTGCACTTCACACTTGCCGTGCCAGCCAATCATGTTGAAGTCTGGATTGCTGGTGTCAAAGGTAACATTTGCGCCGTTGGTGGTTGGCACAATGATGTTTTTGCCAGTTTGTTCCGCCACGTTGCGGGCTAGATATTCATCTGGCAAGAAAATGACCGAGTCAGAGTCGAGCGAATTGATGACGGCAGCCGCGTTGCCAGACGTACAGCAGATGTCGGTTTCCGCTTTTACATCGGCATAAGTGTTGATATAAGTGACCACTGGCACGCCAGGGAACTTTGCTTTCAAGTTGCGTACGTCTTGTGCAGTAATGCTGGCCGCGAGTGAACACCCGGCTTTGGCAGCTGGCAATAACACCGTTTTGGTTGGATTGAGGATCTTGGCCGTTTCTGCCATAAATTCCACGCCACAGAAAATGATGATGTCGGCATCTGCTTTAGCGGCAATGCGGCTTAGGCCAAGCGAGTCACCCACGTGATCTGGAATGGAATGGAACAACGCTGGTTCCATGTAGTTGTGCCCCAAGATGATGGCGTTCTTTTCTTTCTTGAGCTTATTGATTTCAAAAGCGATTTCTGCTTTGTAGTCAATTTCAACTTCAGGCACAATCCCACGCAGGATTTCGTGCATTTCTTCACGCGTTTGTTCAAGTGTAGTGGCTGTTAGCATAATACGATGCCGTTCCTTCTTTAGTGAATAGAGTTAGTAATTACAGTCAAACTAAATAATCAACTGCCGGTTGTTTGCGCACACTTGGTAATGCAGCGCATGTCATCACGGCCGAGTTGGCTATGGATAAAGGTCTAAGTTAGCCAGCCCATTCAATTTCTAGGCTGATATCAAAAGTTTTTGCGCTATGGGTAAGCGCGCCAGATGAAATGTAGTCAACGCCGGTTTCGGCAATGCCACGTACGGTTTGTAAATTTACATTACCAGATGCTTCTAATAACGTTTCTTTATTTGCAATTTGGACGGCTTCCCGCATGGTGGCGTTATCCATATTGTCGAGCAAAATGCGCGTCACCTTGAGCGGTAACACTTCGCGCAGTTGTTCAAGTGTTTCGACCTCAACAATGATGGGAAAGTCACTGCCCATGCGATTCCGGATGCTATCCACAGCTTGCGTTAGGCCACCAGCGCCGACCACGTGGTTGTCTTTGATCATTGCTTGATGATAAAGCCCCATGCGATGGTTGGTGCCGCCGCCCATGCGGACTGCGTACTTGTCTAACAAGCGAAAGCCCGGAGCGGTTTTACGCGTATCTAAAATGATAGCGCCGGTGCCTTCGACCGCGTCTACAAATTGCCGCGTGAGTGAGGCCACGCCAGACAAACGGCCTAAAAAGTTTAGACCGGGGCGTTCGGCCACCAACACGGCGCGACCGGGGCCGGAAATGGTTGCCAATACGTCGCGCGGTTTTACGCGGGTGCCGTCTGGAATATGGATGTCCATTGCAATGCGGTCATCCACCATTTGCATAATTTGCTGGGTGATTGGCAAGCCAGCAACCACACCATTTGCCTTTGCAATAATGCGACCACGCAAAATGGTTGACGCTGGAATTGTGGAGTAGGCCGTCACATCACCCTTGGTGGCTGGGCGTGGACGGCGGGTGCCGTCTGTTAGATCTTCTGTTAATGAAAGCTGTAACAGCTTGTGGACATTAGGATGATCGAGTTCGTTTGGTAAGCTCATGCATTTATTGTATCAAATACACTAAGTCGGAATCAATAAGCAATGTGTTAGATTC
>JAHDBW010000237.1 GCA_020630175.1 Anaerolineales bacterium | reverse complement strand
CCGCTGTGGGCACGAAACTGACCGTACGTTACACGGGCCGATTCTATGCAGGCACGGTCACCGCTGAACCTGTGCTAAAAATCGACGGTATCCGTAACTAACGTTATTCATTCTTAAAACAAAAACAGGCGTCAATGTGACGCCTGTTTTGTTTAACGAATTTGAAAGTTGCTCTATTTACTTCGCAAACGCCGTCTCGCGCGTTTCACGGATGACAGTCACCTTGACTTGCCCCGGATACTGCATCGATTCTTCAATTTGCTTTGCAACATCACGTGCCAGCACTTTTGCTTTGTAATCGTCAACCGTGTCTGGCCGCACAATTAGGCGAATTTCACGCCCAGCTTGGAGCGCATAGGTTTCTTCCACGCCGTCAAAGCTCTGACCAATTTCTTCAAGTGTCTTAATCCGCTTGATATAGTGATCCAAGCTCTCGCGCCGGGCACCAGGCCGAGCGCCTGAGATCGCATCCGCAATTTCTACAATCACGGCTTCAATGCTTTCTTGTTCCACTTCGTGGTGGTGGGCTGCAATCGCATTGCAGATGATTGGTTTTTCACCATAGCGACGGGCAATTTCCGCGCCGATAGCAGCGTGAGTGCCTTCCACCTCATGGTCAATCGCTTTCCCAAGATCGTGCAGCAGCGCGCCGCGTTTGGCGATATCTACATTCGCGCCGATTTCAGAGGCAATGGCACCGGCAAGCAAGGCCGCTTCAATTGCATGCGCATTTTGATCTTGCCCGTAGGATGTCCGGAATTTTAGCGTCCCGACGAGGCGCAAAATTTCAGGGTGTAAGCCCACAACGCCTGCTTCATAAGCTGCGCGTTCGCCTTCTTCTTTGATAATCACTTCAACTTCGCGTTTAGCGTCTGAAATCAGCTTTTCAATTTGTGCCGGGTGAATCCGCCCGTCTTGCACCAATTTCATTAGCGCCCGCTTGGCAACTTCACGCCGCACCGGATCAAAAGAAGAAACAGTAATTGCTTCTGGCGTGTCATCAACAATCACATTGACACCCGCCGCTTGTTCAAACGCGCGGATATTACGGCCAGCCCGCCCAATAATGCGGCCTTTCATCTCATCAGATGGAATTGGCACAATCGTAACCGCATGTTCAGAAACAGCAATGCTAGCAACCCGCTGCATGGATGTGATCACAATCTTGCGTGCGCGGCGTTCGCCTTCTTCTTTTGCTTCAGATTCAATCTGGCGCACAATGCGAGCCATGTCGTCACGGCTGCTTTTCTCTGCAATCGCCAACACTTGTTCTTTGGCTTCGTCTTCAGTCAGTTTCGCAATATTTTGCAGCTCAATTTCTTTTTGTTCTTCGAGCTTCTTCAACGCATTGTCGCGCTTATCCATATTGCTTTGGCGCGCATTGATTTTTTGTTCAAGCTTATTGATCTTTTCAGAGCGCCGTTCAACTTCATCAATGCGCCGTTCGAGCCGCTTTTCTTCACGCTCAAGCATGTTATTTTGCTTGGTTGCTTCGGCATCAATTTCTTTACGCCGTTCCCGGAGCGTTGTGCGGGCTTCATCTTCTAGCTCTTTACGGCGTTCTTTTGCTTCTTGCTCCAACGTTTGGCGCAGTGATTTATATTCATTTTCCAGCTTTTGCCGTTCGCCTTCGTAATCACGTGCGGCAGCAGTTGCTGTTTGATTTCTAACGTAGTAACCGATTGCTGCGCCTAATAAAAGCGCTGCAATTGCCACTACAATCGGGATGATAATTGCTGGTCCCATTATTTTCCTCGTAAAACTGTAGCCAACGCTTTAGTCCTCTTCAGCGTTGAGTACCTGATCTGTCACTTCCCGAATAACGTCAAACCCGTATCCTTTACGGCCGAGATGCCCCATTAGTTTTTGGCGGGCGGCAAAGGGCTCTAGGCCCTTCAACTTGCGCGTGTATTTTTGGGCGACTTCCAGGGCACCGGGTAATTCATCTAGTTCATCTAGCACTTGCGTGATGATGTCGTTATGAATACCTTTTTGCCTGAGCTCCATCTGTAACATGCGCCTGCCACGGGGCCGAAACGTTTCACGATTACGCACCCACATTTGGGTGAACTCTAAATCGTTCACATAATTCCGTTCTCGTAGCCGATCCAGCACGCGGACGATGGTGTCGTCTGGAATTTCCTTCTCGCGCAACTTTGTGCGAATTTCGTATTCGGATCGTGCGCGGTATGACAGTAAGTTCAGCGCACGCTCATATGCTTTTTCTTCTGCGTCTAAGTGTTGCAGGCGGTCAATATCCGCTTGCGTCAGTACCTGGCCTTTTTTGAGGGTTAGCGCATGTTCTAAGGCTAAGCCAAAGGCGAACTCATCATCCAAATGCACGTTGACGCGATTTTTATTGCGCTTTTGAATTTCGAGCTTTGTAACTGTTTTCATAACAAAAAAGCCGCAACACAAACGTGTTACGGCCAAACGAGTCTCCAAGGGAAAAGTATAGATGCGAACAACCTGCACGCGGCAATGCACACGGGCGGTGTCAGATTAATAGGTTAGGAATCGCACAAAATCTACGCCGTTTAGGACGTTATTTTTGTAAATTCACGCATTTATTATGGCAGATTTGCAAATAAAGCTTGTGAAAAGTGCTGTCTCCCGAACGCACCACTCTGACAACAATGTTCAACACAGCAATCTAATCTGTAAAAGGCCTGTGCACCCTAATACAGTTCTTTTCTAAGTCCCAAGGTCAACCGTTGACCGAGTTGGTAAATCTAAATTTGATCTACCGAGTAAGACAAATACCTAATGGTTGCGGAGTTATTTTTCCGCAGCAGCGCTGTCTTCAGATTCAGCGTCTGCGTCTTCACCATTGCCCAGCAACATGTTTCGAACATCTTGTTCAATTGTGTGCAATAGATCAGGATTTGCCTTCAAAAAGTTCTTGGAATTTTCACGGCCTTGTCCAAGGCGCGTGTCACCATAAGAATAAAAAGCACCACGTTTGGTAATAATGTCATTGGCAACGCCAAGATCGATTACATCACCAGTGATACTGATGCCCTCCGCATACATAATGTCAAACTCAGCTTGACGGAACGGCGGCGCAACTTTATTTTTTGTGACCCGAATGCGGGTGCGGTTCCCAACAACATCCCCTTTGTCCTTAATGGCTTGAATACGGCGAATATCCATCCGGACACTACAGTAATATTTTAGGGCTTGCCCACCAGTGGTGGTTTCTGGGTTACCAAACATCACCCCAATTTTTTGGCGTAACTGATTGGTAAAAATAACCGTTGTATTGGTTTGCTTGATGACCCCAGCCAACTTCCGTAGCGCTTGGCTCATCAAACGGGCTTGGAGGCCCATTTGGGCATCGCCCATGTCGCCTTCAAGTTCTGAACGTGGCACAAGTGCCGCAACAGAGTCAACAACAACGACATCCATTGCACCAGAGCGTACCAACGCTTCGCAAATTTCTAACGCTTGTTCACCGTTATCCGGCTGCGAAATATAAAGCTCATCAATATCGACACCGATGATTTCCGCATAAGACGGGTCAAGCGCGTGCTCCATATCAATAAATGCACACGTGCCACCCAACTTTTGGGCTTCAGCAATAATGTGCTGGCAAACCGTTGTCTTCCCGGAAGACTCTGGGCCATAAATTTCAACAACACGGCCACGCGGAACGCCACCAATGCCTAAAGCAAGATCAACAGAAAGACACCCGGTTGGAATCGAGTCCACAACCATGTGTTTTGCTTCACCTAAACGCATCAAAGCGCCATCACCAAATTGTTTCTTAATAGATGAAAGTGCTGCGTCTAGCGCTTGTTCTTTACCTTGTTTGCTTTTTGCCATTTGAGTGAAATATACCGTAGAAAGTAGCCTGCTACTCATTCAAATAAAGCTTTGAATTCGTGCATTAATACGGACTTAGTTTACCTCAGGCGAGACTCTTTCGCAAATCTGTTCTGAATCCGAATCTCCCAAAATTGGGACGTTATGGCTAGCGTTGCATGTCCGTCAAGTGGCAAGATTCGGCATCGGTCAGAATAAACCGACATACAACTAAATACGGTTGGATCTAACATTTCCAACCTCCCTTGTGTCTGTGCGATTTCCTTTAACCTTAGACTAGATCGGTTTCAATTTTTGACATCCGATTTACACCACAATCGCCTAGTAAAGTTAGCGCTTTACCACCTTACGGGCGAATAACCGTAGCTGGGTACAGACAACGAATTTCTATATTTGGGCTTTGAACAAAAGCCTTAGTGTTTGATATTTCTATGCCAAGGAGCATCCTTATGCGCGCTACGGTCCCAACTTCACAAAGTTACCGTCTTTTCACAACCTTATCTACCCATCTTCGCAGCCTAGACTTACGCAAAGAAGCGTCAAGACTGTTAACCCTTATTTTTGGTGCCAGCGTAATGGCAGCTGGATTTTCGTTATTTTGGGTGCCAAATAATATTTCAGCAGGCGGTATTACCGGGATTGCGCTGATGGTGTCATCCGTTTCGAACTTGTCACTTGGCCTGTTGTACTGGATGCTGAACATCCCGATGATCATCATTGGTTTCTTTTACTTAGGCCGCTGGCGCTTTGTGGGCCGCACGTTGTTTGCAGCCACAATGTACGCTTACATCTTTGACATGATGATGGCATTTTGGCCAACCATCTTTCCAAAATTTCCGATCTCAGAAGACTTGCTACTAAACACGATTTATGGTGCTGTGGTGATGGGCCTTGGCTTTGGCCCAGTGTTGCGCGCAGGCGCAACCATGGGCGGCACAAGCGTGATTGGCCGCGTCATTCAAATGAAAACCGGCATCCCATTGAGCCAAGTGTATTTCTACACCGACGGCCTAACCATCTTGGCGTCAGGCTTTGTATTTGGCTATGACATTGCGCTTTACGGCTTCATGGGCTTATTCGTGTATGGCATGGCTGCTGACTATTCACTAGAAGGGCCAAGTCGCGCCCGCACTGCAACCATCATCACCACCAACCTAGATGAAATGAAGTGGATGTTGATGCACAAGCTCGGCCGCAGCGTCTCACATTGGGAAATTGTAGGTGGCTACTCCGAACAAACAAAGTACGCCATCATGGTGACCGTGTATCGCCCGCAGGTCAGTGAACTCAAACACATTATTGAAGAAGTCGACCCGCAAGCATTTGTCACGATCGGCGTCACGCAACGGGCCCTCGGCAGCGGGTTTGACCGCTTGAAAGTGCGCAACACGCCGCGCTAAGCCCCACTATTGTGCACTTAATATAAAAAGGCTGACGTGTTTACGTCAGCCTTTTTGAATCCAAGTTACACTTGTTATTAATGACTTGTCTAACGCAAGTGTTTAGCAAGACTGTAGCCT
>JAHDBW010000236.1 GCA_020630175.1 Anaerolineales bacterium | reverse complement strand
ACCGTCGAAGTTGTAGATATTGTGCTGGCAGATCAAGCCCGCCTGCAAGACTTGTATAACTGCTATTTCAGCACAGATGAAGTGGTTCGTTTGCGCGTGTCTAACGCGATGAAACGCGTCTGCAAAGAACAGCCAGACTGGCTAATTCCGCTTATTGATGGCTTACAAACTGAAATTGCAGCAATCGATCAGGCCTCTACCCAGTGGACGTTGGCAAGTCTATTTAGCATGCTAACAACGCGAATGTCTGCCGCGCAGCAGGCGAAGGCCGTGGAAATTCTTCAGCATAACCTCGCCACCCATCAAGACTGGATCGTGCTCAACACCACCATGCAAACCTTAGCCGATTGGTCAAAAACAGACGCAGCTCTCAAGCAATGGCTGCTGCCGCATCTAGCGCGGCTCGCAGGCGATTCGCGCAAATCGGTTGCCAAACGGGCGCAGAAGTTATTGGGGCTACTGACGGCACAGTAAACAGATGGCGCGTTTATTTACACGCAACTAACGCTGGCCGCCGCATTGATCATCTCAATTGCAGCAACAACGTCCGCTGCGCGTGTGCCGGTGGCAACATAAGTTGGCAGTTCGCCGCGTAATGCCTGCGCCATGTCTGTAATGGCCGACCCATACGTGCGTGGCCGCTGCGCTTGCGCTAACGCAACAGGCGCATACGCTTCACCAAGTGGCGCCAGCTCTACTGCGTGGTCTGTCCACGCTAGGTTGCCACAGTTCCCAAGGTACAGTGAGCCTGCATCCCCGTGAAATTCAATACTGTAGAAGTGCTTGCTCTGCCACGGCGTATACATGCTGGCTGTTAGCCGCACCTGCACGCCATTTTCCATTTCAAGAATTGCAGTGGCGTGGTCTGGCGTTTGCACGGTGAACGTTTCGCCATGCTGGGTTTGCTCTGGTAACAGCAGCGCCTGATGCGCCGCCAGCACGCGTTTGACCGGACCAAAGTTGTCAATCAGCACGCTAAGCGGATAAACAGCCCCATCAAACAACGGGCCAATGTTCAAGAAGTGCTTGGCATTGCTGTTCCACAACGGCACGCGCCCAATGCTGCAATCGGCATACACCACGCGCACTTGCCCGATGGAGTCTGCGTCTAATAAACTAGCAGTCAACTGTTGGGCGTCGGCGGCGGCATTGTCTGGCGCACAGCTTAGCAAAACGTTGTTCGCGCTGGCAATTGCCACTAACTCGGCCGCATTGGCGGCGGTAAGCGCCAAGGGCTTTTCGCTAAACACGTGCTTTTGCGCTTGTAAACACTGTTTTGTAATCGCGTAATGCGCGGTATGGATTGTGAGATTCACAACAATTTCAGCTGGGCTATGGGCTAGCAAACTGTCAAGATCCGCGTAAGCCGTTGCCTGATATTGATCAGCTAAGGCCTGCGCACGGGCTAGGTCTAGGTCACAGGTGGCAACAATAGAGAGCGTGGGATCAGCAGCAATCGCAGCCGCATATTGCGCCGCGATAAAGCCACAGCCCACAATGGCAATTGAGGTCATTTGGTATACGTAAAAATAGGTTGCAGAACGGTCTGCGGTTGGGTGTCTAACAAGGTGTAGGCGGCAGCAGCCTCGCGCAGCGGGAACCGATGCGTGATCAATTGGCTGGGCTGGATGCGGCGGAGTTGCTGCCACGCAATTTCAAAACGGCGGGCTTTGGTCCAACGCGCGGCCATGTGGGGCGTGATGGAGCTGACTTGGCTGCTAATGAGCTGGACGCGATTGCGATGAAAGGCACCGCCTAACGCAACCGGCGCGGTTTTAGTGCCATACCAAGAGCCAATCACCACGCGCCCGGCAAAGCCAGTGGCATCAATCGCCGCGTTAAGCACGTTGGGATTGCCGCTCAGTTCGTAGACCAAATCAAAATCGCGGGTTGTTAAGTCGGCCAGTGAGGCCGCGACCTGCGTTGCGCCAAGCTGCTGTGCCAGCGTGCGGCGGCTCGCCAGTGGATCGATCACCACCAATTGCGCCAATGGGAATTGCGCCAAAATTGCAGTAGTAAGTAAACCCACCACGCCAGCGCCTAAGACAAGCACACGTTCGCCCAGTTGCGGCCGCCCATCCTGCACAAAGTTGACGGCCGTTTCTGTATTCGGCAGAAAGATCGCGTCTTGATCGGCAATGTCTGTGGGGATGCGCATGAGCGCGTTTGGTTGGCTTACAAAATGCGACTGATGCGGTTGAAAGCTAAACACGCGCGCCGCATCCCACGTGGGGTTTGTGCTGGTCACGCGGCCAACGGCGGCGTACCCGTACTGTAACGGAAAATCGAGCGTGCCAGCTAAGGCGTCGATGGTGGCATCGGCAGCTAGCGTTTGCGGTGCTTGGCCGCGATAAATTAGCAGCTCTGTACCGGGGCTAATCGCGCTGTACGTTGTTTCGACCAGCACTTCATCCACCGCAGGCTGCGGCAGCGGCGCGGTGCGGATTTCAACAGTTTGTGGCGCTGTAAACCACAAGGCAGACCGCGTTGTCATGCGGGTTCGCCACAAATAATCAGGTCGCAACCTGCATCAAAGGAGCGCACGTTCTTAAGCGACAGCGCATACGGCAACCGATCTACCGCGCTAACACCGCCTAGAATAACGGGGGCTACCGTCACCAGCAGTTGATCCACAAGGTGCATGCGGAGGAAGCTAGTTAGCACGCGCGCACCGCCTTCTACAAGGATGCTATCCACGCCCAGCGCCAGCACGGCTTTTAGGGCCGGGCGCAAAGAGACGTAGCCCACTTCATTGGGTTCAACCGTAATCACGCGGACGCCTTTGGCTTCTAGCGCGGCTTTCTTTTTGGGAAATGCGCGCGTGGTGGTGAGCACAATTGGCGCGTCGTGGATGTCTAGTAATTTGCTGTCTAGCGGCATGCGCAAGCGGCTATCTAGAATAATTGGAATCGGGTGACTGCCGGGCGCTAGGCGCGTGGTGAGGCTGGGATTATCTGCAATTACAGTGCTAATGCCCACTAAAATGCCAGTATGCGCCGCCCGCAAGCGATGCGTAATTTCTAAGCTCTCTTTGCAACTTAGGGCAAGCGGCTCGGTACGGTCAACCGCAATACAGCCATCTAGGCTTTGCGCATAACTCAGCGTAATGTGTGGCCGGTCTGCGGGCACTTGGGTCTTTAGACGGGCAAGAATCTGATCCATAAATAACTCCAATCCGCTTAGCAAGTGCCAAGCTTACAATCGTTATAAATATAAACCCGTTCGCACTATCCGACGAGGGTAGACTGCATTTGCCAATCAAGAACTCATTTCGTTAGAAAATTCGTCAGAAATATGCGGCATTCTATAACTGTACTTCGCGCTTTTATTCAACTCATTCACATTTATTAGCGACGTACGAAAATATTATCGGTAGTAGTAATGGTACATAGACAAGAGAACGCGCTGCGGCGCGTTCTTTTGTTTTAAGCGACGGGAAAAATAATTATTGGATGAATTGATAACGATTAAGTGTTAAGTGTGGCGTCCGTAATAAAACGCGTGGCTCTATTTTCACAGCACATCGTCTATGAACGGAATCATTAACAATTACCCGTTTAGCAATTAATTATTCCCCCTTCGCTTGTTGCCACTGCAATAGAAATTAGAAACAGCCACGCGCTATCTCCGATCCGCTATCTTCGCCCGCATTACGTTGTATGATTGATTTATGTCTGAACTTACCCTGCCTCAATCCACTCCGTTTTTGAAGCGCGTGCAGCGCAACCACGGCTTAGAACACGCAACGGTGCATTTGCTAACTGCAAAAAAGCATAATAAAACCAAACGCTTTGCGGGCCGGGCTGACCATAATGGATTCTATCTAATTGGCGATTTTGAGACCGCCGACGTAGAAGAGGCCGCACACGCTGCCTTAGACCGCATGAATGCCGGGCAACATGAGCTGGCTGTGCATCCCAATTGCGGCACAAATTTAGTGGTCTCGGGCATGTTAGCTGGCGCAGTGGCAATGGTAACCATGTGGGGCGCAGGCAACGATTGGCGCAAAAATCTGGACCGCTTTCCACGCTTGGTGCTGATGCTCACCCTCACGGGCATGTTCAGCCCCGCGATTGGCATGCGCGTGCAGCGAGATATCACGACCACCGCGCAGATGGGTAATTTACAGATTGTTGGCGTTACCAAGACGCGCATCGGCCAACGCACCATGCACCGCATTGAAACCATCAACTAGCGTCCGGCGCTGGTTTCCCACTGTTTAATGGCTGCTAAAAAGAAAGCCCCGCAACTTGTGCTGCTGCATGGTGATGATGAATTCGCCATTACAGAGACTGTTAACAAGGCCAAGGCTGCGTATCAAAAAATAGACACCTCAGGCCTCAACTTCTCTGAAATTGATGGCCAAAAGACCACCATCGGGCAATTGCGCGCGGTCACAGATGCAATGCCGTTCTTGGCCGAAGCACGCCTAACGTTAGTGCGCGATGTGCTGCCCAAGGGCAAAAGTAAAAAGCAATCGTTCCTAAACGACTTGCTAGACTATCTGCCAAATTTACCGCCTGCTTCGCAGCTGATCCTTGTTGAAACAAAGTCTATCCCTAAAAATAGCCGCTTACTCAAGCAAGTTGCCAAGCACCCAGAGCATGAGATCAAGCTGTTTAGCGTGCCCAAAGGCACCGAGCTACAGAACTGGATTGTGCGCCGCGCCAAATCACGTGGTGGCTCTTTTACGCCGCGTGCTGCCGCTGTCTTGGCCAATGCGATCAATGATGACCCACGCGTTGCCGCCCAAGAAATAGAGAAGCTGCTGCTGTATACCAAGCTAGAGCGCCCGGTTGACGTGGCCGATGTTGAGCTACACACACCGGCGGCCTCTAATGCGAATATTTTTGAATATGTGGATGCTTTGGGCGGACGCAATGCGCAAAAAGCCTTCCGCACCCTGCAAACCTTACTGGCCCAGCCGGGCCAAGAGCCAATTCAAGTCTTCTCAATGATTGTGCGACAGTATCGCCTGTTGTTATTAGCACGGGAAGTGTTGGATAAAGGCGGCAATGATCAAGACATTATTCGCGAATTGAAAGTTGCGCCATTTGTAGCAGGCAAACTCTCTGGGCAGGCACGGCGCTTCCGCATAGAAACGCTAGAACGCATCTATCGCCGCTTGCTAGAGCTAGACATTGCCATGAAATCTGGCAGTAATCACGCTACCGTGCTGGATACGCTCACTGCGGGGCTTACCGTACGCTAGCGCGGCAGGCTCATCTAACACTCACGTAATTTACGCCGTCTTTACACTATCTACACCATAACGTTACACAGTGGGTCTATCCTATAGGTAACAACACGAACAACTTTCTCCTCTCCTCCTGAAAACAGAAGCGGCGACCAAATGG
>JAHDBW010000235.1 GCA_020630175.1 Anaerolineales bacterium | reverse complement strand
CCCAACAAAAGCCCCTCTGCCCCATAACGCGCAACTGTTTGCTCGGCTTCGGTCAGCTGCATGCCATTGGTGCCAGAAAATAACAAGCGGTTACGATCGTCTAAGCTGTGATACAAGCCCAGAATATGGCCGATCTCATGTGCAGTGACGCGTTCGTCATAGACGCTCGGGGTATCCATGACAAAGAAGGCCTGCGACCCAGTTGGATTGATGCCGTTTGGCCCACCTAGTGACGGTGCGTAAAAGCCAACGATCGGTGCCCGTTGCGGCAAGTTAATCTCGCCCGCATTTACTGCCTGAAAGAACGACAAAAAGTTCGTCTCTGCTAGGCCATAAATATAATCAGCCGGCACGTCTACCCGTGAAATAGAGACCACGTCTAGTTGAATATCGGCCTGCGCCCAGATGTCATTGACCCGATCATAAACGGTGGTCAGGTCTTCGACTGTGCGTTGGCTTACGAAGCGGCCATCATCACTGTCTAAGATGTAAACCACAATTGGCACTGTGATGGTCTCTCTGGCGATTTCAGTTGGTGGAACGGGCGTTGCTGTTGCGGTAGGACTGACGGTTGGCGCGGGCGTCGCCGTTACAACCACGGTCACGGGCACTTCCATTAATTCAGGGGCAGGCGTGGCGCAAGCCGCTCCTGCAATCATCAACAAGCTGCTCAAGAAAAATAAACGTAAAGACATGCGAGTAGTCTAGCGGCGACAGCGCTTTTTTTACGGAGGAATGCTTACGCTATTGCGCCGTTGCGACTAAGTCAACCCAGATTGTGAAGAGGTCTTCTACTTCTACGGCGGCAATAATCTTCGGTGGATTGAAGCCAAGGTCGGTCATGTTGAGGCTGGTTTCTGCGGAGCCGATGAGCGCAGCATCAGCTAAGGTCGCGCTAACAGCAAAGGTTAATGGAATAGTGACACCGCGAATGGTCATGTCACCAATGAGTTGGAACGCAACCTCATCACCAACCGTATAGTTCGCTGGAAACCCGGCCATTTCTGTTGCCACAAAGTGCGCGGTTGGCCATTCATTAGACCGTAAAAACGACTGCCGAATTTCAGCATCGCGTTCAGTACGATTGGTTTTGAGCGTGGTGAGATCCACTTCAAATTCCGCCCCGGCGAGACTGGGCAGGTCAGTTGCAAAGTCTAAAGCGATATAGCCTTGAATGGCGTTGGTGGTGCTACGCGTAAAGGCTTCCCCAGTGGTGCGCTTGCGGCCCAGAATCGTTTCAGATTGTTCTAGAAAGTATTCATGCGCAATGTACCCTGTGCTTGACGCAGCTGGATCTACCGTAAAGACGGTAATGGTCTCACCAACCGGCGGCTGCAACGCAGTTGGCTGCGGCTCTGCAATATAACCACCGCAAGCGGCCAGTAAAAACGAAAAGATCAGAAGGGGAGCACGAAGTTTCATAAGTCTGATCTTATCGCTTTTGGCGCGGTGCCGTCGCTAACTGGTTATACGGCGCGCATTTGCTCCAACTCAGGCTGCCGGTTGATCACATACCGGTTGAAAAAGCGATACGTTTTTACAATCGTATCAATCACAACAATGACAGCCACGATTGCAAAAATGAAGCTAAGCAGCGTGTCGAACAAGGGCTGTGTCAGAATTGGGCGGCTGTTGGTTAGCACATAGAGCAAGACCAAGTCGGCCACATTGGCGATCAATTCCGTGGCACGGGTGACCAACTGCCAGCGTTGCTTGCGGAGCACTTGCCAGTACATCACAATTTCAGTCACTAAAATGGCGCTAATCCACGGGAGCAGGACGCGCAGGTTTTCAGTAAAGCCAAGGGCAGTGCCATCGCCAAAGGTAAAGAACGCGGCGCGGCGCCCGAAGTAGTTCAGGGCAATCAACATCAGCGTTGAAAAGACCAGCGAGAGCGTCACATCACCGCGTTTGAAGCGTTCGCTATCTTCAACTTTTGGCAGCTTACGCGGGTCCCAGTTGTCTTGCTTGAGTGGATTTTCAGCAACGCCAAACCACTGCAAAATTGCAAAAACAATCGTGACATAGCCCACCACTTGGATGAGCTCATCAAACGCAAAATCCACAATCAACCGGGGCACGCGCTGCAAAAATTCGGTCAGCGTGCCGTCTGAGAACACGGTAATTAAGTTTGCGGCCAAGATCACAATCGTCAACACGCTCAAGACAATTGTCAAGACGAGCTTATACAGCGGGAACAATTCTGGCCCAATTAGCTGTTGTTTGGGACGGTATTGCGCCGCAAGTTCATCTGGCGATCCCATTTCTTTAAGCACTTCAATTACCGCAGCCTCTTCATCTTCAATCGGCTGGCGGGCTTCGAGCGCATCGGCAATGAGCGACTCCAATTCAAGCGGCACGTCGCGCCGAAATTTACGCGGCAAGCGGTTTCTAACATTGCCAACATAACGTTCAATCAATTCATGCGTTGTCATGGGAGTCTCCTTGTTCAGAATTTGCGAGTAGTGTGTTGATGACAGTCTGCATTTGCTGCCAGTCTAGGCGGAGTTTGGCTTCTAGCGCCTTACCATTTTCGTTGGATTGGTAATACCTACGGGGGCGGGCATCATTGACAACTTCCCACTTGCTGTCTAGCAAGCCTTGGTCTTCCAAGCGCCGCAGCAGCGGATACAACGTGCCCTCTTTGATGTTCAGACCCTGCTCCGCTAGGCCTTGTTTCAGGGCGTAGCCATAGCGCGGTTCGTGCAATTGGGTCAGCACGGCCATGACTAATACGCCACGGCGCATTTCAAAGGTCAAACTCTCAAAAAGCTTTGCTGGATCAGTTGTCTTTGCCATATGACACATATTACTGTGCGCTACACAGTATTGTCAACACACAGTATAAACCTAAGACCGCAAACAGAATGAATTCTGTTGCTAGTGAACAAAACACGCTGAAGCACGTTCGTTT
The DNA here is from genome assembly GCA_020630175.1 of Anaerolineales bacterium. GTDB lineage: Bacteria > Chloroflexota > Anaerolineae > Anaerolineales > UBA6668 > JAHDIM01. The sequence continues at coordinate 2,462 of JAHDBW010000235.1, read as the reverse complement.
TCGCCATTAACATGCTTCAACTCATTTGCCTACCGGATAGCCATAAACGAGGTCATCAAGTGCGTGGCACTTACAACGCGAGATCAGTATTTAGAGTGGCAAAATCAATGAAGGTATCTAGTTGCAACGCCCCTTGTAAGTGCCGTTCACGTCTGCCAGTATCAATGCATAAACGGCAGGCACTTAGCCGTATTGCGTTACATAGATTTTGAGATTTGTTTAGAAGCTTGATAATTCAGTTGTCTTTCAAAAATGCAATCCATTGGCTTAAGCGCGTAACGCGCTGTTAAAAACAAAAAGGCGATTGACGTTCATCAATCGCCTTCCGACTAAACAGATGCTAGCGGCACAAATCTAGGTGACTATCAATTCGCGCCGCAGCGAGAAATGGGCAGTTCAGATGCGCTTAGGCATTTTCTAATTTCTTCACAGGGATCGTGTGCGTTTCATAGCCGTTAGGGTTGTTATATTGCCAACGCCACGCATCTTCGCAAATTTCAGCCAGACCATAACGCGCGGTCCATTTCAAATCACGTTTTGCTTTATCTGCATTGGCATAACACGCGGCCACATCCGCAGGACGGCGCGCAACGATGTCATAGGGCACGGGCTGCCCAGATGCTTTTGCAAACGCGGCAATCACGTCTAAAACAGAGTAACCATTGCCAGTGCCGAGGTTATAGGCTTCCACGCCTAAGCGTAATCCGCGCAGCGCAGCCAAATGGCCCTGCGCCAAATCTACCACGTGGATATAGTCGCGCAGACAAGTGCCATCTGGCGTGTCATAGTCAGCGCCAAACACACGCACTTTGGGCAGTTTACCCAGCGCTACCTGCGCAATATAAGGCAGCAAGCTATTGGGCGTTTCGTTTGAATCTTCACCAATCAGCCCGCTCGGATGCGCGCCGACCGGATTGAAATAGCGCAGCAGGCTGATCTCCCAACCATCGTCTGAGCGATACAAATCTTGCAAAATATCTTCAATAACTAGCTTTGTCATGCCGTAGGGACTGGTGGCCGCACGCGGGAACGCTTCCGTAATCGGCACCATAGATGGCGTACCATACACCGCAGCAGACGAGCTAAACACCAGCTTTTTGACATTGTGATGCTGCATCACTTCGCACAGCCGCAGCGTGCTATTTAGATTATTGTCGTAATACTCCAGCGGCATTTCAAGCGAGGCGTCAATTGCTTTTAAGCCAGCCAAATGGATAACCGCATCAATTTCATGTTCATCAAAGACCATGTTTAGCGCAGCGCCATCGCGTACATCAATTTTATAAAAGGCGAATGGTTTGCCCGTGAGCTGTGCCACGCGCTGTAGTGCGGTCTCTTTACTATTACTGAGGTTATCAACGACAACAACCTCAAACCCGGCGTTCAAAAGCTCTAAAACTGTGTGGCAGCCAATGTAGCCCGCGCCACCTGTTACTAAAATCTGCATCCGAATACTCCTACAAACAACAACTATCAATACCGTTACTTCAATGCCTTTAGTATAGAGAAGCCCCCACTTATATTCTGAAAGCGTTTACTTTAGAGTTGGTTTGTCAATTGTTTCATTGCGATTGACGCACGGTAAATAAAACACCTGTTTTGGGCACAGTGCATTGTTGTAACTGGGACTGCCTTAATGTTGTTTGTTAGAACTTTATTTTTCTGCGGTGCCCTGCCTGTTGCGCCCGATACGCGCTCTACTGCACCAAAGACCATCGTTCTGACTGGCGCAGCGCCCGTCTCCACACAATCTTCAGACTTTATTCATAAACTGCTCAAGCCATCCCGCGCAGAACGCAATAAAATTGCACTATGCCCATTCTTGAAGCCAACAATCTGACCAAAACCTATACGCTCGGCGAGCGCACCATCAACGTGCTGGCCGATGTTTCCCTTTCCATTGCTGCGGGCGAGTTTGTTGCCATCATTGGCAGCAGCGGCAGCGGTAAATCGACCCTGCTCAGCTTGCTGTCTGGGCTAGACACGCCCACCACCGGGCGCATTCATATCGACGGGCAAGACATTACCGACCGCACCGAAGACGAGCTCGCGCCGGTGCGCAATGAAACCATCGGCTTTGTGTTTCAGTCGTTTCACTTGGTGCCCTCCCTGTCTGCCATCGAAAACATCATGTTTCCAGCTGAGCTTCTGGGCATCAAAGACGCCCGTGCCCAAGCCGAAGCGCTGCTAAAACGCGTGCAGCTCAGCGATCGTGGCGAGAACTTTCCGCATCAGCTGTCTGGCGGTGAAAAACAACGCGTTGCCATCTGCCGCGCCCTGATCAACAATCCAAAAATTCTCTTTGCAGACGAGCCCACCGGCAATCTCGATTCCACCAGCGGCCAAGCGATTCTCGACCTGCTGCTAGAGCTCCAGCGCGAACGGCAAACCACGCTCATCCTCGTCACGCACGATCCCGCCATCGCCGCCCTAGCCGACCGCATCATCAAAATTCAAGACGG
>JAHDBW010000234.1 GCA_020630175.1 Anaerolineales bacterium | reverse complement strand
ACAACACGAACAACTTTCTCCTCTCCTCCTGAAAACAGAAGCGGCGACCAAATGGTCGCCGTTTTTGTTTAATCACACGCGAAGTTAATTGTAATGTCTACTGTGTATTAGACGCTTTATCCAATGGCTTAATATCCGTAGTCAGTCCACAAATACTAAAATCATCCACATACATCAAGCCAGTCAACGGGGTTGTATCATAAATAAATTGACCAAATCCGAATGACCCAGGATCTAGCGGATCTTTGTCGGTAAATCTTGTGACGAGTTCGCCATCCAGATACAAAATGTTTACACCGTCAAAGGTGCCGACCTCTATAAGGTGCCATTCACCAACACTTGGCATTTTTGAAGCATTTGTATCCATTGGGTCGGTCTTCATTGACCCTTCACGACCGTCTTGCCTAAAGGCGATAATAGGCTCATACGTATTGATGATATATGTATATTGCGCTTGTGCGAACTTTTCAAATGACGCTTGCCAAGAGAGCATAAAATTAACTTCAGATTCTGTTATAAATTTGATCCGAAAGCGTAGTATCGTATTTTCGAACTGCCCATCCATATAAAATGTATGTTCATGATTGATATTTTCTACGCGCATGACAACGTTGCCAGTTCCATCTACGCCTATCGAATATTCGTCAAGCGCACCGTCATCAATTCCATAGAAGTTTTCTGCTAGCCGATCTTCAAAGTCTTCAATAAAAAGAAGTGTTTCATCAGTGTTACAAGCGTCGGTGGGTAATAATCCAAAGGGGTTGCGTTCTAATTGGATTGTGATCGCGTTTTCGCCTTGGTTCAATGAAAACGTTTCATCGAAAAGCTCATATCCTTGTTGATTAGCCTCGACTTGAATTGAGTCGTCAATATCTGCCAATTGAATCAAGCCATCTGCATTAGTCTTCTGGGCTTTTCCTTTGACTTTTATACGTGTCTCTGGCATTGGATTTCCCAAGTCATCTTGAAGCGTTATAGTCAGATTAATTGGGAGCGGGGTTGGCGTCGCTGCTGCTCGTGTTTCTACGATGGCTGTTGCAACCAATTCTTCCTCAGAAAGTCCGCCACACGCAGCAATTCCGATTGTAATCAATCCGCATAAAAATATGTTTAGACCCTGCTTGTAAGACATATGTTTCCTCAATAGTTTAGTTTCTGCTTTTTCCCAGACAATTCGTCTGATAATTTACAGATGTCTACTTTTTTAGGGTAAACATGTTATAAGAGTGTGAATTCTAACACGCAGCGTTGATGTGAATAAAAAGAAGCAACGGGTGGTACCAACGCCTGCCAGCATGTAATGAGCCATATTACACGTGGTTGAATCAGTTGTTAGCACCACCCTGGGTAAAGGGAGTGGAGGTTGGAAGCAATGTTCCAAGAAGAAAAAAAGAGGATTGGTCTAGTCTTAGAGCGCGACTAGGGTCAAGGATAGTCGTCGATTCCTATCCTTGGCGCTAAGCGCGGTCTGCTATTTTTTGCGTAAATACCATTTCTGTTTGAGCAAGTCTTGCTGCAAGATGTACGTGCCAGACGGCGTCCGGACGCGGAAGCAATACAGGCTGGTTTTGTCTCGGTCACGTTTGACCGTCCAACAACGTTCTACAGCCTCCACCTGATGCAGCTTTCCACGCCACATAAATGACTTTGGAAAATGCCCAAATCGCTTCGATTTGACCACCACGGTTTGCAACCGTGGCTGGCGTGGCAAGGGTTTTGTATTGGTTGTCGGACGGGAGATAAACATAAAATTACTCGGGCTTAGTGCGCCGTGGCGTGCTGCATAATGCCTTCAATATGCGTGTCGCCAATCACGGTGAACTGCCGATTGATTGGGCCACCTTGCACAACCGGCCGATGCGACTGCCGCCCCTGCGCAGGTTGGAACTGTGGCGCATACTGCGGTTGCCCATATTGCTGTGGCTGCCCATACTGCTGCTGTTGCATATGCAATTGCGGTATTTGCCCATGCCCCGGTGCCATCGGGCGCGGGTGCTGCTGATGCTGTGGCGAGTTGACCACCACAATCCGTTCCTCTGCCGGCTTGGTTGGCGGCTGCCGAACTGGCGCAACTTGCGGTGCATGTAGCGAGCGCGTTGCCACCCACACAATAATCAAGCTGGTCGGGATGCTGGCACTTACGCCCGCAATCACGCCCAGTAACACTGCCATTGCCTCACTAGACAGGCGCTCGCCGATGAAATACGCCAGCGACACCATAAACACGGTCATGAGAAAAATGATGGCAAAACGGGCAAGTGAAAGTTTCATAATAAAAATCCTTAGTAACGACTCAATGCCTTATGCATTGCCAATCAATGGTTTGTTGTGATAAATCGCGGCATTCAAGTGATGCCAATCTTCCATTGGCGCATGTGCCGCTTGGAAGCGCGTCACGTTGCCCGCTGAAACAGCAAGAAAATCCCCTTTGCCCAGCAGCTTTTCAGCATTAGAGCCTGCGATACCAGCCGCAACCCGCGCATCATTGGCGCTGCTCACGCGCCCAATTAGGCGCACGGGGAAGTTTGCCTTTAGCATCGAGCCAAACAGCTTGCTGGCTGGATTTTGCGCCCCCATCAACAGGTGCACGCCTGCTTCACGCCCACGTTGGGCAATGCGGGTGAGTAGCGCTTCTACTTCCTTACCGCCAGTCATGAGCAAATCAGTGCCTTCATCAACTGCCACAATAATGTGCGGCGTAGAGATGTTTTCGCGATCCCGCCGTTCCATTTCTGCCACCACACGCTGTAGCGTTTGAGTGGCTTTGTCGGTGTCGGTAATGAGCGGTGTCATTAGGTGTGGCAAGTCGCTAAAGATGCCAAAGCCACGGCGTTTGGGGTCAATCAGCACCAGTTGCATTTTGGACTGCCGATTTGCCACGCACAAACTCCAAATGATGGTGCGCATCACTTCTGTTTTGCCAGAGCCTGTCATGCCTGCGACCAAAACGTGCGCCACATCTGGCGATGGCAGGTGCAGCAGCAGCGGACGGCCATCTTCTGCCATGCCTAGCACGGCGGTTAGCGGTGGCACCATGCGCATGCTGCGCAGCATCTGCGCCAACAAAATTGGTTCTGCATCTGGACGCGGCACTTCAACCGCCAAGGAGCCACCATCACGCGTCACGCGCACGTCTTTGGTGTGCAGGGCTAGCGCCAATTCTTCACTCAGGTTGCGCACTACGGCCACCCGTGCATTGGGTGGCGCGGTCAGGTTGTAGCGCACCCAACGCTTGGAGACTTGGCCGCCTGTCACGCGGGAATTGACGCGATGGTTTGCCAAAACCCAATCAATCTGATTGGCCTGATGTTCTAGTTCGTAACGTGTCAACGTAGATTGCGTTGCCATGTGCTTGCTCCTTGTAATTTTTTATTACGGTCAACTGTGCCCACATTTGGGCGGAAAAACACGCGAATTCAAGGCTGTCTTCGCGAAAAAGTCGGATAAGTTTGGGATCTGGTGGCTGAGTCTGCCACTGTCTCGCTTGCTGTTCTAATTGTAATAGAACATTTGTGCGAATCCAAGAGAATCTTAGATATTGGGAAAAGTTGTGGGATATGTGAAGTTGTTTGGGATAACGCAAGCTGTCAGATAAATTGTCAGAACTTTGTGCTTAAGTGAAGCAGTAAAGATTTATTGGTATCTGATAACAACGGGTGATTAGCGCCCTAGCAGCAGTATAGGTATGACAACAGACGTAATTTCACAATATTATTTAGTGGCAAATGGCTTTGGCCTGCTTACGGCGTGCGTTAGCCTGAGTCTCTGTTTTTTGATGCTCTGGCAGGCACCGCGCCAACGTATCAACCAGCTTGCCGCCGCTTGGATGGCAAGCACAGCCTTGGCAATTGTGGTTCGCGTTGTATTACAAGCAGATGCGCAGTTTGATATCTTCAATGTCCGGGCGCAGTTTCATGCGATCACAACATTTATGCTGCTGTTGGTAACGGTCAGCATCTTTTACGTGATGATGATGCTCAAGTATTTATCCCCATGGACCCGCAACGTGCGGGTTGGCATCGGCACGGCGTTTATGCTGCTTTATATAGTGGCGCTCATTACGTTTGCGTATGAAGGGGCACAGTTTGCTAGCCTCGAAAAAATAACGCTATCGCCTTACACTGGCATTCCAATGGGGTCACCTTCAGGAGACATCCGCCCCGGCTTAGCACCGCTTGTACTTGTGATGCTGTTAGCGTCCAGCAACTTTATGCCGTTTCTGTTTGCGTGGAACAAGCGCCCCAATAAGCTGATTTGGATTGCGATGGGGCTGTATGCGCTCACAACGCTGATTCAACCTACACTAAGCAACTTAAACGGGATGGCGGCGGCCATTGTGCCAATGGGCGTGAATGTGGTGGCGCTTTTTCTAGTGGGTTACACCATTCTGGACGATTTGCTATTCAACCCCATGCGCCTGGCAAATGTACAGCTGCAAGATAATAACGCTGCCCTAGAACGGGCTTATGCGTCCGTCGAGCGGCAAGTGCGCGATCGGACACACGATCTACGCGCCGCCTTAGATCGGGAGCATCAACTGTCTGAAGATTTAGAGCGTTCACTCGCGCTTGAAGCACAGCTCAACGAGCTCAAAACGCACATCATCCGCACGGTGTCACATGAGTTCCGTACGCCGCTAATGGCAATCAACAATTCCACACAGTTGCTCGTCAAATATCACGACCGCATGACGCCAGAAAAACGCGCCACCCAGCAAACGCGCATCAACGAAGCCATCCAACGGCTAACGACTTTATTAGATGACGTGGTGATGGCCGGTAGTGTTGGAACTGAACACGCAACCGTCAAATTAGAAACTAGCACGGCACAGATGGTGTTTAGCACCATTCGCGAGAAAATTATGCAAGAGCTAGGCAACCCAGACACGCTCTTTTTTGAGTGTAACGGGTGCCACGCTGAAACGGTCACCACAGATCAGCGCATCCTGATGCACGTCATGCGCACCCTAATTAGCAACGCCATGCAATATAGCGCGCTTGATCAACCGATATTCATTTCAATCGACTGTACAGAAACCGCGCTAGAGATCTGCGTCAAAGATGAAGGCATCGGCATTGATCACACTGATCTAGATAAGGTCTTTGACTTAATGTACCGTGGCAACAATATTGAAGAACGCGACGGCTTAGGCATTGGCTTACACCTTGCCCAAAATATGGTGCAGTCGCTTGGCGGCACCATTGTGGCCAAAAGCAGTGGGCGCGGCCAAGGCAGTACGTTTATTGTCACGCTGCCCAAAGCCGAAACAGATCAGCAGCACACCGACATTTTGCAAGCGAAGCTGTTAGCGATTTAGCTAAACCCAATCTCCCCAAACTAATCCCCAACAAACTATAATTCTAGGTAACTATGCCTATTGGTTA
>JAHDBW010000233.1 GCA_020630175.1 Anaerolineales bacterium | reverse complement strand
GTTCAGCAGAGCCAGCCGTCGCAATGGCTTGGTCATTTTTCCATTTTGCTTCGTTCTCGTTAGCGTACTCCGTTGCAGCCAGAATTTCTGCCAACAGCTTAGGGTCTTCTGCCCATAGTTTGTTGTACTGCTCTTTCATCAACGCTACATTTTCTGCCGATAATTTATAGCGATCAATGGCGTGGTCTACGTCTTTCGGTGCGTCCTCGATGTCCTGAACAGGGAGATCGGTCTTTGGCCCACTAGGCTGTGAAGATGCTGGATTTGAATCTGGCACGCTTGGGCCATTGCTGCCCCCGCTGTAGCCCATAGCAACTTCATAAGGAATTACAAACATCTGCCCCGGCCGCATAGCGTAGGGGTCTGGAATCTGCGGATTTGCAGCGTATAAAGCAGCTAAGCTGTACCCACGTTCGGCCGCAAATGCCGCCAGCGATTCAGGGTAGCGCAAGGTAAAGTGCGTGTCGCCCGGGCCAGGGTGTGGCGCTGGGTCAAAGTCTGGGTTAGTTGGAACAACAGTGTAAGGACCAGCCCCCGTCCCTTTGCGGTTTTTCTTTTTGCCTAGCTCTCGCAGGTATTGGGCAACGCTTAGGCCGCCCATTGCAATCCCGGCAAATAGCGGCACGGTGCTGCGGGGTAAGGCTGGTTCTGGTTCAGCCAAAGTCACCATGGCAGAGCCACCATTTTCTAGCCACTGCTTTTCAAACTTTTCTTTTGCAATAGGCGTTTCACCGGTCAGTGGGTCGTTAACAATGTAGTTACCGTTCTCATCAATACCAGTGAGTGTGAAGAAGTGCCCAGCGGCTTGCGGATAGCCTTCAATATTGAGTGGCACCGTCACGGGTTTACCAGCATCAAGTAGTTCTTTCAGGTCTTCTGGCTTGCCATCATGAAAGAAGTAACTGCCTTCATAGCCAAACTCACGGGCGGTATAGGCGAGTTCCTCTACGCCTGTGCCATAGTCATGGAAGAGTTCTTTTTCTTCCATCCAATCAGTGAGGGTCTCGTGGCTCGGCGCGGCAATTGGCTCGCCCTGAATCTCTAAGAAATCCATCACCATGCCCATCGCGGCCGCACCACAGTGCACTGTGCCGGGGTCTTGCGTACGCAAATTAACTTCAAGCTGCGGCGCGGCGCTACGCGGCGCAATCCGTTCTGCAAGCGGCGTAAGCATTAGTAAAGAGGCTAAGGTCATCACAGCAACGTTGAACTTGCCCGCTGGCCAAACATTGCCAGAGGCGCGGAAGACCTTAATGGCATCTAACGCTTTGGGTAAGTTCTTGGCCATCCAGCGCCACACTTCTACCGTGCGGGCATTTTTATACACGTTGGCCTCAAACGTTTGTTCAAGCACCTCGGCGCTTACGTGCTTGCCCACCTTACCGGCATCCACCTGCGCCATATGCTTGGCCATCGCTTTCTGTGCTTCAGGTGAACGCTTATTGCCAGCTGCTGCAACGGCAGCACCCCCAACGGCGGCGGTTGCCATCATCATCACTTGCGCGGCAGTCATGGCTTTCTTTGCGCCGGGAGCAATCGGTGGCTTGGCAGCCGCAATTTCGGCTTCAGTTGCTGTCCAAGGTTTGCTAATCCCCGACGGGAAAACAACTGGCGGCTCAGACTCTATAATCCAAGGTTGAATCTCAGCAGTTAGCGGTTCTGGCGCAAGCCGCTGCTGGGCAACTTGCGTAAACATTGCCTGTACGGTTGGGTTCGGGTTGATATGGCGTTCTTCAACAGGAAACGCAACTTGAGATCGCCAAAATCCAGTATATGGGCTGGGATCTACTAGGGCAGGCGCAATAAATGGTAGCGCCTCCACTTGTGCTGGCAGGGCACCAATAGCCACTGGGGCTGCCGTTGGTGTTACGGTTGCAAGTGGGGTGGCCGTTGGGATTGGCGTAACCGTAGGAGTCGGTGTGATGGTTGGGGTATGCGTTGGCAACACCTTGATATTGCTTTGGCCTAACAGGCCGGTGTTCCAACTTACAGCAATCGCCCCAGACCCAGTATGGCAGGCGTTGTCCTCGCCCGTTACCCGTACGGTGAACTCACCTTCGGTTAGGTCGCCTGCATCCCAACGCTGGCGACGTTGCGAGGCCCAGCTTTGCAATACGCTGCCGTTTTCATCAATCAGCTGCGTGGTCCAACCGCGCAGGCCGCTCGGGCCGCCATCGGCATCAACAGTAATCGTGATCCCGTCATCGTCCGTGCTGGCATTAATGCCAAACTGCGGTGGATACAAATCAATTGCCACCTCCGCATCGCCAATAATCGTTGTGAAGCCCGCTACATCGCTTGCTTTCAAACGCGGCAAGCGGTGCGTCCCTTCTGATGAAAACTCAGTTGACCATTGATCAGTGTTCAAAAACGTGTTTTCGACCGCTAAAAAGTCTAGCCCAGCGCCGCCATCAACAGCGTGCACATTAACGCTAACCGGTTCCATATACCAATAGGGCGCATAATTACATTTACGGCTATTGCTGGTATTGATATTGACCGCCGGCGCGCCATCGTCAATTTTTATCTCATAAACTTGTAACGTTTCTGTATTACCAGCAATATCTTCGCTATAAATCCGGACCGTATGAATCCCACCGGCGGTATACACCTCTGTATTCGTAGAAACATTATCAATATAACTATCAAATAGCCCCGACCCCGGCGCAGCATCAGAGGCCGTTGTGGTAACCGTTACCGGCCCCAGATACCAACCGCTGGGGTGTAAATTGCCGCTAATTTGCACGTTGGTAACCGGGTCAATCGTGTCAATTTTCAGCGTGTTATTGGTAGCACCTTCTATGTTGCCAGCAATATCAATGGAGTGGAAGCTGTAATTGGTAATGCCTTCTGTGTCATAAAGTACCGGGCCAGTATACACAGCGCTATCAATAACGGTGCCCGCCACATCTGAAACATCAGTCGTTACCGAAGTGTCATCCACGGCTGTTAATGCAACTGCCACCGGTGAAATGTGCCACCCGTTGTTACCCAGCGTGCCAAATAGTTGCTCAGTAGTTTGGGGTGGCAAGGAATCAATTTGCAATGGATTCGCTTGATTATTTTGATTCGATTCGGTATTCCCCGCCACGTCTTCTGAATTCCAAAAGAAAGTGTAAATTCCATCAGTGGGGTAGTTCACAGGCGCTGTATAAGGCGCACTGTCAAATGTAGTAGATGCAACTCCAGAGGTCGCGTCTGTGGGGTTTAACGTAACTATAGTAGGGCCCAGAAACCAATTGTTTAGGCCAGCCGTGCCGCTATACGTCATCGATGTTGTGGGATCTGCGGTGTCTAGCTTGATCTGAAGCGTGCGCGCGGCCTCTACATTGCCGGGAATATCTTTGGAATAGTAACTGAAATTGTGCGTACCATCAGCGGTAATGAAGTGGAAATTGTTATTAGGGTCTACGCCGGGCATCCCGGTACCAGCATCAACATACCCATTAGGTTGAAAGGTGTTAGTGCCTAACCAAGTGGTGTGCACACCGGTGCGTGGGTCATTGGTGTCAATTGCGCCAATCGCAATTGTTACTGGGTTATCAACGGCGGTATACCAACCATTGTTGCCGCTAGGCGCTGCTGGTGCCACCGCAACAGACGTTGTTGGCGCAAATGAGTCAATACGGTGTAGGTGCAGATTTGTTAGCGATGTATTGGTAATTGTAATTGTATAAAAGCCTGTGTCTGGTAAGTAGATTTTATCCTGCACGTTGTCAAAATCGAACGACTCACAACCGCTGCCACCAGCACCGCTATAGCAAACTGTCCAAGTGCCGGGTGCATGCCGCTCCGGTGATGGCTCAACTACATTAATATTCTCAACAGTAAATACTGCTGTTGAAAATTCCACATAAGCTTGCCCTGTATCTGGGTGAACATGCCAACTTTCACCAGAATAACTAATAGGGACGATGGATCGATACGTACCCGGTACAGAATACGTTGCTGTTTGAGCCTGCACAGTTGGTTGCGCTATAAACGTAGACCCAATGCTGGCTAACCCAACCAACAATACACCCAACACAATTAGATTAATCAATTTTGCACGATTACGCGACATAAGACAGAAATTATTTTAGACAGAATTCGAAAAGGCAAATATATTAGTACCAAAAACTCATGCAGTCAAACCGAAATCAAACCAGATAGGCGTTTATAACTACATGTAAGACGCATGAATCTTATTAGACACGTTGTCTACAAAAACAAGCTAAACGCCCGCTCTCGCAAAACACGTTTAAAACAAAAAGGCCACTCCAAACGGAGTGGCCTTTTTTACTGGCTTGTTTAGTGCTAAGCAGTTGTCTAGCGGATAAACAGCATTTCTTGGTAAGTTGGCAATGGCCAGAGGTCGTCTGCAACGAGGCCTTCCAAGGCGTCTGCGGCAGCGCGGACTTCCAACATAGCAGGTAGTACAGCGTCTTTGTAGTGCACTGCTTCTGCTTGTGCGTCGTGCGGTGCATCGGCTTTGGCAGCAGCAATTTTTGCTAGGCCGGCTTTGAGGTCATCAATCTTGCTAACAACTTCTTTCAGCACGCTGTTGTCTGCTTCAACACCTGCTTCGCGGATGGCAATAATTGAAGACGCCAAGTCACCAGCGTAACGGGCAGCAGCTGGCAGAATTAGCGTTTGCGCCATTTCTTGCACCAAGTTGCTTTCTACGTTGATGGTCATGTTGTATTGCTCTAGCGCAACTTCATAAACTGCGTTCAATTCAGCTTTGCTGTAAACCTTGTACTTGCCAAACAAGTCTTGGGCACTTTCAGTTGCAAAGGCTGGCAATGCGTCTGGGGTGGTGCGCAAGTTTGGCAGGCCGCGTTCTTCTACAGCTTCTTTGTGCCACTCATCTGAGTAACCGTTGCCGTTGAAGACTACAGCACCGTGTTCTTTGATGATGTCTGCCAACAGATCTTGTACCGCTTGGTTGCGGGCAGCGTTACTGCGGCCAACGCCTTCTAGGCGGTCTGCAATGTAGTCAAGTGATTCAGCCATGATGGTGTTCAGCACGGTTGCTGGACCTGCAATTGACTGTAGTGAGCCAACAGCGCGGAATTCAAACTTGTTACCCGTGAATGCAAATGGGCTGGTGCGGTTGCGGTCGCCAGCGTGCTTTGGCATTGCTGGGATGCTGTCTACACCGATGCGTAGTGGTGCACTTTGCTTAGATGAGGTTGCTTTCCCATCGGCAGCAATTTGCGCAAACACGTCGCTGAGTTGGTCACCAAGGAAGATTGAAATAATCGCTGGTGGGGCTTCGTTAGCGCCCAAGCGGTGATCGTTACTTGCAGATGCAACCGCAGCACGTAGCAATGGTGCATATTTATGAACAGCACGGATAGCCGCTGCACAGAACACCATGAATTGCATGTTGCTGTGTGGGGTGTCACCTGGTTCAAACAAGTTGCCTTGGGTGCTGTTACC
>JAHDBW010000022.1 GCA_020630175.1 Anaerolineales bacterium | reverse complement strand
GCACAACAGAGCCGACGGCAACCAATACACCGGTGGCAACGGCAACAAATACGCTGGTGCCAACCGCAACCAATACGCCAGTTGCAACGGCGACAAATACACCGGTTGCAACGACAACAAACACAGTGGTACCAACCGCGACGAATACACCAGTAGCAACGGCAACTAACACGCCAGTAGTGACACAAACACCAACCTCACTACCAAGCAACACGCCAACATCGCTGCCAAGTAATACGCCAACGTCGTTACCATCTAACACGCCAGCGCCAACCGCGACTGGAACGTTGATCGCAACCGAAACACCAACGGCAGCGCCGACGGTAACAAATACACCAACACCGGGTCCGACAGTGCTTGGCATTACGCCAACGCCATCGATGACGCCAACGCAACAGCCATTCCCAGCAATCTTGCTAGAGAAAACCGTTGCCAAAGGACATATCGAAGCCGGTGACTGCCCAGGCGTTGAAGTTCTAAACGCACAAGTTGGTGACGAAATCAGCTATTGCTTCAAGGTAACCAACACGGGTAATACCTATCTAGACGCAATCGTGCTGCGTGATCCGTTGCTAGGCGTGAGCGTGGTCTTGAATGATGCGGTCAATGGCGGGCAACCAATTGCCCCCGGCGAAATGTTGTTCTATGTGTATCAGACAACGCTCAAAGCTGAGTGGCTTGTAAACGACTCAGACGGGAATGACTTCAAAGTGACCAACCTTGCAAACGTTGATGGCAAACCAACCGATGCAGACGGCACGCCGACCGGTCAACCAAACGTCTGGGATACAGATACAGCTATGGTGACCATCAAAGCACCGCTGAATCAAAACCCAGCCACGCTTATCAAGCGCATCAATGTGGATGGCGAGCTTGTCACTGACAATGTCGTCATTCGTGGCGAACAAATCAAGTATCAGATTGAAGTGATCAATGGCAACAGCACCGCGCTGAACGGCATTGTTCTAAGCGACATTTTGCCAGCGCATGTCACATATGTTTCCTCTGATGTAACCAAGGGCACTGCGCTGTATGAAGCAGACACCCGCACAGTCAAAGCAGACATCGGGACACTTGCTCCGAATGAATCCGCGACGCTAACTATCATGGTTCGCGTGGATGATGACGCCCCACTCGGCGAAATCCTCCGCAACTTAGGCACCGTTGGAGAAACAAATTCCAATGAGGTCATCTCAGTCGTGATCCCAGGTGAAATTCCAAACACCGGCACTGTCCATCTTGGACTGAGCTTAGCTGGCGCAATGATCGCGCTAGCAGGTAGCGTGTTGGCAATTAGCTTTGGCATTCGCAAACGCAAGCAGATCTAATCTGTCCCCCGTTATCTGATCACTAAAAAAAGGGCACATCCACGTGGATGTGCCCTTTTTGATTCGAGCAATACAGCAATCTCAATTAATCTTAATAAAATCTCAACAAATCTGCGTCCTATTTATTCTGCATATAGTTTGTTTTGGCAATTATTTGTTATACGATGGATATACAACCCATGTAATAACTTAGCACTCGTCCACAGTGCTAACCGCCAGGAGTTTTGGATGCACACATCAAACAAAAGACGCAAGCTATATATCAGTCTTCTACTCGGCCTGCTGACATCGTTATTCGCGATCTCAATTGCCGCCGCAAGTACCGCACCAGACAGATCGGCTGTAGTAGACCTTCCAATCTGCAGCTATATCAGTTCACATGTTGCGAACAACGTCACCCCAGACCAACATTATTGGGGCGACTTGATTGAAATGAATTACAAGCTCACTGGGAACACAATGGGCGCCACCGCACTTATTGCATATGAAATTGCGGCATCTGGAGCGCCTGCAATGAGTGCCCCGATCACAATCCCTGCGATTGGCGACAACATGGGTGGATACGGCGCATTTGACACGCGCGGCGCAGAAAATTCGGCAGACAAGACCTATGAAATTATGTTTGTCCATTATGCAAGCGGCAGTGATCAAGCCACCTGCCGTAGTAATGCGCATTATGTAACGCTTGGAGAACGTGATCAGCTAAGCACCGCACACGAAGCCGAACGTACAAAGACAATTACACTGCCGGTCTGTAGCGCACTAGTAGACAGTACTGCATCGACCATTGATAGCCCATCCAACCGGCAATGGGGTGACCTTGTTGAGCTCAATTACAGCGCACGGCAATCAACCTCGTATTCTGCGTTGGTCGCGTTTGAAATTGACCGCAGCGGC
This sequence comes from Anaerolineales bacterium, assembly GCA_020630175.1. Taxonomy (GTDB): domain Bacteria; phylum Chloroflexota; class Anaerolineae; order Anaerolineales; family UBA6668; genus JAHDIM01. The sequence goes on along the minus strand of JAHDBW010000022.1, from coordinate 29,529 downwards.
TTACGCCCAAACAGCAAAATTATCGCCCTGCCTTCAATCCATACGGATAGTGCTGGGTACGGTGGCTTAGACACGCGCACCGCTGAACCACAATCCCCACGCAATTATGAAATGATGTTTGTTCACTACAATATGGGTGAAGATACACCGGCTTGCCGCAGTAATTCGCATCACGTTCGGCTGATCCCATAGTGGATTGCAGTCTCAACCATAAAAAGGCCGCACTTGTCAGAACAAGTGCGGCCTTTTTTGACTCTATAGCGCGTTAGACACAGTACTAATTTGAGGCAGCAACATCCAGATACGCGTGTTGTTTGCAGGCTTAGCGCTAAAAAGATCAGAAAGCAAATTGTGCTGAGAAGTTTTCGTCAGGATTTTTTACACGCCTACCCTTTGCCCCAAGAACTAGTATCGATCACAAATTTCTAAAATTAAGTCATTCGTCCAAACTATTTCCGCAAATTTTTATAATCAACTTATATCTGCATCTAAATCAAAAAGAAATTTCTCTCTTGTAAGCTCTTCAAGCTATCGGCATTGCAGTACCAAATCGCTGATAGTCAAGACAGAGTTTATACATAAAGGGAGACGCTATTTTGATAATGAAGAGGTACCAGCAAGCCATCACTGTAATTGTATTAACGCTTGCAACAAGTTTATTAATAACCGGCCTAGCAGCAGCAGCGCCAGCGCCCGACTATCAGCAAACCACAACGCTAAACCAATGCTCTGCGATAACGCCGTTTGGAGCAGAAACATTCCCAGCAACCTTCAACTGGGGCGACAAGATTGAACTCAACTTCAATGCGCCTAATCCAGGCAATCGGTCAGAGCTCGCTGTTTACAAACACGATGCGGCTGGCGCACCGTTAGCCGGAGAGAGTTTCGCAATCCCAACCGTGGCCAACAACGGCGTCGGATATGGTGCGTTTGATACCGCAGGGGCAGCTGATGTTAGCGCCGCACAATTTAGTTTGATTGTTGTGCATTATGCAGCAGATGGCGTGACGCCAGTGTGCCGCAGTAATGCGCTAATCGCGAATTTCAACGGGCCGGAAGTGCTCGGTATTCAGCTTGGCCCCGTAAACGAACACTGTAGCCAAATTCAACAATCGTTTGAGACGCAACGTGATAACCCAGAATGGCGTACCGCTAATCAGGCCGTTGCCGTAAATTTTGCAAATAAAAATACGAACGCAGCAAACAGTCGATTGGTGGTGAGAGATGTAGCCACCGGCAATACAACAACCGTACCTGCTGTTACAAATAATTCAGATGGGTTTACCAATATCCTTGGTGAATATGAAAACGCAGGCCGCACCGTTGAAGTTTATTTTGAGCATTACAACGAGAGCACATCGGACGCAACCGTATGCCGGAGTGATTCGAAATTTATCAACTTTAGCGAACCGGTCCAGCAAGCGGTAGAAGAGGTAAATATTCCAGAGGAAGAAGAGGCCAATTGCGTCGCGGTTTATTATTTAGACGGTTCTGCCGATTTTGTCACAATCCCAGTTGGTGCAGTGCACGTGGCTGGCAGCAATATTGATGGATCGAGCTGCGACGATGTGATCTATGGGAACGCTGATGACAACATTCTCAATGGCGCTGGCGGTAATGACATGCTCTTTGGTTTTACAGGCAACGACATCCTCAATGGGGGTGCAGGCGATGATGTGCTGAACGGCGGTGATGAAATCTGCGCTTTTGACACCTGCCTATTCAATGGTGACATTATCAACGGCGACGCAGGCAATGACACCATTGATGGCGGCACCGAAATTTGCGGCGTGGCTTTATGCCTCAACAATGGCGATATCATCGACGGCGGCGCGGGGAATGACAATATTACCGGCGGTACCGAAATTTGCATTGTCGCGGGCTGCTTACACAACGGCGATGCTATTGCCGGTGGTGATGGCGTTGACACAATCAACAGTGGTGACGAAGGTTGTGTACTGGCTTTATGTGGCGTAAACGGTGACTTGGTTGATGGTGGCGATGACGGCGACGTCATCAATTCAGGCAATGAAGGCTGTGCGGTCGCGCTTTGTTTGGTAAATGGGGATGTGGTCAACGGTGGTGCTGGTGATGATGAAATCAACAGCGGCGATCAGATCTGCCTAGTTGCAGCATGTGGCATAAACGGCGACATTGTTGCCGCTGGCGAAGGGAATGACACTGTCGATAGCGGTGATGAGATTTGCGCAATTGCAATCTGCGGCCTAAATGGCGACCTGGTTGCTGGGCAAGCAGGCGATGATGAAATCAACAGCGGCGACGAAAGTTGTATCAGTGCGCTTTGTCTCAATAGTGGCGATTTAGTTGCAGGCGGCGCAGGCGATGACACCATCAACACGGAAGGTGGCGACGATTTTGTCATTGATTTTGCAGAAGACGACACAGACATCATCGATACTGGCGCTGGTGACGACACGGTAGACGTTTCAGATAATGATAGCAATGATGTTGTCACGAATGCCGAAAACGTCTCAGCTGATCTAGGAGATACCACCCCATAATCACGACTACAACCGTGTAAGCACGTCCCGAATAAAAAGCGGCTTCTTTTCTAAGAAGCCGTTTTTATTTTAATCACTAATAGATCGTGCACGCATATGCACCTCACAACACGTTATGCGAGATGGCAGTTTGCCGCATCTGCAAACGCACTACGCGATTGGGCTGCCGAGCGCTTTGCAGTGGCAAAAAAGATCACCATGGTCGTACTTCTAATGGGTTTGATTGCTGCCAAAAACAGCCGTTTGCCATTGTGCGGTCTAATAACGCATTGAGGGGAACGTCATAATTCGCGCGCCAGCCCGCAAAATCGCGCCAAGCCTGATCAATATCAGGCTTAAGTGGCACGTTACTGGCTGCCAATGCCTGATAGGCCTCTTCGAACTTGGCACGCGTGATACTAATCGCCTCAGGGTCGGTAGCGTGTGCAGCAGGGTCAATTTCAAAGAATTCAGCGACGTGCCACATACATAAATATCCTGCCCGGATACACATAGCCGCCCGTGGATCAAATGGCACATCAACGACTGAAAGGGTAAGCGATGCCGAATCTAAAATGGTAGCTGCCGCCGTCACCCAGGTACTATCCGCTTGCGGCGACCGAAAAAAGATCAAGGCCGTCAAAGACGTATGACTCTCGTCCACTTCTGCAAACCACTGCTCCCAATCTTGCCAAAAGCTACTCATCCCATTACTACCTAACCCACCTACACGCTGCACCCGCGCCAAAAAGTCTAGCGGAGATGGTGGTGCTCCGGCCCGTGTCTTGAGCAACGTCACACGCGTTTCACGCCGCGAAAATGCACTATAGATTGTAGGGAGATACCCAATAAGCAACGCGATAATCAACATGCCTAAAAAGCCGGCCGTAAATGCAATAACTTTATGCGCGGTATTCTCTAGCGTGGCAAATCCTAATGTCATCAAGGAAGAGCCTGCCGCATCAAACGCGCTGGACCAAGACATGCTGCCAGCGCCCCAAAAGATGAAGCTATAGCCCACCAAAATAATCGAAATCCACATCACGATCTGAAAAATAAGCATGACCGGTGCAAACAATGCCGCTAAGCGATCACGCACGGCATAGGACTCTATTCTAAGAATCACGCGTAAAAACACCTGCCATAGATAACGCCAAATCAATTTTGTTGAAATTGAAATATGCGCTCTGGGTAAAACAAACGCCTGAACAGCGCTCATCAACGTGGTTAATACGATGCAAATTCCGAAAACAATCGCAAGCGTTCTTTCTAATGCCATCAACTTTCCTTACTTAATGTGCAAAATGAACAAAAACATAATTAATATACAGTCATTACCGCATTCAAATGTTATACTAACACGCTAATAGCAAGGCGAATCTGGAATAAATACACACAGCAGAGAATGCCGCTACTAGTCCGCAAAGGATATAACTCAAAATAATGTTTTTCAATAATGTAGCCATCATGGGGTTAAGCGCTATAGACGCCCCAGTGCGGATGACCACCGCCGAAATCGACCGCCACTTAGAGCCAGTTTATGGTCGATTGGGCTTGCAAGCTGGCGTTTTAGAACAACTTACCGGCATTGTAGCGCGCCGCTTATGGGACGCAGACACCAGTCTTTCTGAAGTTGGCGCCCGCGCTGTTGAACTTGCACTTGCTGATGCCGGTGTAGACAAAAGCGAAGTTGGCTTACTCATCAATACTTCCGTTAGTAAAGAATGGCTAGAACCGTCTACCGCATCGATGATTGCGGGCAAGGCTGGTCTCGGACCGCGCTGCATGAATTTTGATATTGCAAATGCCTGCTTGGGCTTCGTCAACGGAATGCAAGTTGCGGGCAATATGATCCAACGCGATCAGATCAAATATGCAGTAATTGTGAATGGCGAAAGCAGCCGCCAACCTATTGAACGCACAATTGACCGCTTGAATGATCCAAATGCAACCGCAGCAGATTACAAAAACAATCTAGCCACGTTCACCCTTGGCTCTGGCGCAACAGCAATGGTGCTGACAAGCTGCGAAATAGCACCAGATAAACCAAAACTAACCGGTGGCGTAAGCTTAGCCGCAACCCAACACCATGATCTTTGCTTTGGCAACATGGAACGTATGGTAACCAATACAACGCAACTGCTGCATGCGGGGCTAGATTTAGCAAGCCGCACTTGGAACGAAGCTCAGCGCATGCTAGATTGGAACACCGATGACCTTAGTCAGTACGTGATCCACCAAGTTAGCAAAGTGCATACCGAATCGGTTGCGCAATTGTTGGGTTTTGTTGATGAAAAGATGCACCGCTTATATCCTGAATACGGCAACGTTGGCCCAGCCAATATTCCAATTATTCTCTCAAAATTGCGTGAAAACAAAGTCATCAAACAAGGTGACCGCATCGCGCTAATTGGGATTGGCAGCGGTCTAAACTGCGCCATGATGGAAGTTGTTTGGTAAGAATTGAACAAAACCTTTCACGAACGCGTGATGCGGTACGACTATCGCGTGACGCGTTTTCTTTTTAAGACTGTTTTATCTGGCCAACTAACACACGGTAGTAACCAAGCAAACAGCGAAACATAACACAAACGACTGCGCCGCAAGCCACTGCTTGGGGATGCGTTTATTTATAACTTCAGACACTATGGCTGATTTCAGCGTTGACTCAAAAGAATATCCATTTGCAAATAATTACGCCACAATCAATGGGCACCAGATGCACTACGTTGATGAAGGCCAAGGGGACCCGGTTGTCATGGTACACGGCAACCCAACCTGGTCGTTCTATTATCGTAATCTGATCAAAGCCTTACGCAGCAATTACCGTTGCATTGCACCTGACCATATTGGCTGTGGATATTCAGATAAGCCCGATGATGACGCTTACACATACACACTTGGGCAACGTATTGCCGATCTTGAAACACTGTTAGATCACTTAGGCGTAACCGAAAACGTAACCTTAGTGGTGCACGACTGGGGTGGCATGATTGGTATGGGCTGGGCCGTGAAGCACGTTGAGCGCATCAAACGCTTGGTGATTTATAACACCGCAGCGTTCCCACTTCCTAGTGGTAAATCATTTCCGGCTGCGTTGGCGCTATCGCGGACGCCGATTGGCACCGTGCTGATCCGTGGCTTCAACGCGTTTAGTGATATGGCCGCCCGCATTGGCACGAAGCAAACGCGTCTTTCATATCACGCACGCCATGGGCTGACCGCCCCTTACAACAGTTGGAAGAACAGAATTGCAACGCTGCGCTTCGTACAAGACATTCCACTCAAAGAAACCGATCAGGCTTGGTCGATTGTTGCCGAAACTGAGCCAAAGCTAGCCCAGTTCAGATCGCACCCGGTGCTGATTTGCTGGGGGCTAAAGGACTTTGTTTTCGACAGACACTTCCTTGCCCAGTGGAAAAGACATCTCCCACAAGCTGCCGTTCATGCGTATGAAAACGGTGGCCATTACATCTTAGAAGACTACAGCGCAGAAATTGTGCCAATGACGGTTGACTTTATCAATCAGTCATAAATTACACCGCCACGACTATGCATAATATTGCTGAAACGCTAAGCCTCCAAGCAAAAACCCAACCAGACGCGATTGCGGTTTATGAACCCGTGCGGCGCTTCGGCAAGCTCTCTTATGAAACCATTACCTATGGTGAACTAGAGCGTTTAACCAATCAGTTTGCCTCTGGTATTCAAAAAGCGGGCATTGCACCGGGAACGCGCATGAGCGTGATGGTGCCCGTTAGCCGCGAATTATTTGTGGTGATGTTTGGTCTCTTCAAAGCTGGCGTTCTGCCGATTTTGATTGATCCGGGAATGGGTCTCAACAACGTCAAAATCTGCCTTAGCGAAGTTGAGCCGCAAGCATTTATCAGCATTCCCAAAGGCCATCTGGTACGCAAGGTGCTCAACTGGGACCAAGGCCGCCCCACAACAACCCTCACGCTTGGCGGGCTCAAGGCGCTGGCTGGCCTCAGCTACGCAGACATTATTGAAAGTGGCGACCCAAAATTTGTAAGCAATGCAACCAATATTGACGCAGATGCTGCAATACTGTTCACGTCTGGCAGCACGGGCGTCCCCAAAGGCGTGGTCTATCAGCATCGGCAATTCCTTGCCCAGATCGCGGCGCTCAAAACGCTCTTTGCATTAGGTCCTGGCCAAGTTGACTTCCCAACATTACCGGCATTCGCCCTATTTGATATTGGTCTAGGCGTGACGATTGTTATTCCAGAAATGGACTTCACCAAGCCCGCAAAGATCAACACCGATAAAGCCTTCACCGCCCTGCACGATTTCAAAATCACGAATATGTTTGGGTCACCAGCGCTGCTCAATCGGGTCTCGCGCGCAGGTGTAAAAGAAAACGTAAAGCTACCTGATCTGAAATTTGTTGTGTCCGCAGGTGCGCCAGTGCCGCCCGCAACCATGGAACGATTTGCAACGCTCATCAATCCAGCCGCATTGATTTACACGCCATACGGCGCAACGGAATGCCTCCCAATTGCAGTCACGCATCATCAGGCTATTTTAAAGGAAACAAGGGCAGCTAGTGAGAGGGGCGCGGGCACCTGTGTTGGATTTCCAGCGCCAGAAATGCACGTTGATATCATCGCCATTTCAGATGATCCGATTACAGATTGGGCCAGCGCAACGCACCTGCCGCAAGGCCAAATTGGTGAAATTGTCGTCACGGGGCCACCGGTTACAACCCGATATTTCAATCGCGAACAGTCCACACTAGCTGCCAAAATCATTGCCGAAGATGGCACAATCTCACACCGCATGGGTGATGTGGGTTACCTCGACGCAGACGGTCGACTTTGGTTCTGCGGTCGCAAAAAGCAGCGCGTTGTACTCACAGACAAAACGCTGTTTACCGTTCCAATCGAAACTATCTTCAACACGCACCCGTGCGTTTATCGCTCGGCTTTGGTTGGTGTTACTGTAAATGGCAACAAGAAAGGTGTTGTCTGCATTGAAATTGACGCCGAAGCGCCCTACTCGAATCAAGATCAGATAAAGACCGAACTCTTGGCGTTGGCACAAACTCATTCAACCACGCAAGACATTCAAACGATTTTGTTCCACAAAAGCTTCCCAGTTGATATCCGCCACAACACAAAAATCTTTCGTGAAAAATTAGCGATCTGGGCCCAGGAGCAATTGGCATGACAATCTTAGTAACTGGTGGCGGTGGGTTTCTTGGCAAAGCAATCGTTACAAAATTGCGCGCAATGGGCGAGCCAGTGCGCAGCTTTGCCCGCAGTGACTACCCAGCGTTGCGGACACTTGGCGTAGACGTTATTCAAGGCGATCTTACAAATCTAGCTGATGTGATCCAAGCCAGTGCGGGCTGTAGCGCAGTTTTTCACGTCGCTGCCAAAGCAGGCGTTTGGGGGAGTTACGATTCTTTTTATCAACCGAACGTTGTTGGCACGCAAAATGTTATCAAAGCCTGCCAAGTCAATGGCATTTCAAAACTGATTTACACCAGCACGCCTAGCGTCGTTTTTAACAATGCTGATATTGAAGGCGCTGATGAAAGCCTGCCGTATCCAGAAACGTTCTCAACCCACTACGCAAAAACCAAATCTGTAGCAGAGCAGCACGTTTTAGAGGCCAATAGCACAGCACTGCAAACCGTTGCCTTACGGCCGCATCTCATTTGGGGTCCCGGTGATACGCAGTTGGCGCCCCGCATTATTGACCGCGCGCGGGCCGGCAAACTCATGCAAATTGGCAAAACACCAAAGCGCGTTGACGCCACTTACATCGATAACGTCGTTGATGCCCACATTCTGGCTTGGCAAGCTTTGCACCCAGCGGCCGCCTGTGCGGGTAAGCCATACTTCATCTCCAATGACGAGCCGATTGCCGTGTTTGATATGATCAACGGAATTTTGAATGCAGCGGGCGAACCAAGCCTCGCGCGCACGATCCCTACCAATGTTGCTTATGCGATTGGCGCAATTATGGAAACTGGTGGCAACTTGTTGGGTCTAAAAAACGAACCGCCGCTAACGCGCTTCGTGGTTAAGAACCTCACCACCGCGCACTGGTTCGATATTTCTGCTGCAAAACGCGATTTAGGCTATCTCCCTGCCATCAGCGTTGAAGAGGGGCTAAAACGGCTCGCAGCTGACCTAAGCGCCTAGCTTATTGTAAAAATCGCACAAACGAAAAAGAAAGCCACAAACACGCAAGACTTTGCATTTTTCGCCAAAAACAGACCAAACCCTCGCAAAACCCCAACTAAATCAGAAATTTATCCGCGCAATCTATAAGATTCTGTTGTTTTCAAAAATAACCTGTTGTATATTTATGCAGTCGGACGAAAACAACATGTGCAAACTGCACAAAACACACTATAGGATATTTCTGTGACAACAGAACACTTAGACGAACACACCCAGTTTGAACGCTATCCGTTCCGCGATAGTGTCAATGCGATGGTAGACAAAGCCATTGACCTAATGGATTTGCCGCCGGGCTTACCTGAACATATCAAGTTCAACGACACCGTATTGCAAATTCACTTTCCGGTGAAACTCTCCGATGGGCATTACCACACGTTTAAAGGCTTCCGTGCTGTACATAGCAATCACTTTAGTCCGGTAAAAGGCGGCATTCGCTTCAACGCTGCGGTAAATCGCGATGAAGTTGAAGCATTATCCTCACTTATGACGTACAAGTGTGCATTGGTAAACGTGCCGTTTGGGGGCTCCAAGGGCGGCTTGCGTATCAATCCCAAAGCATATTCTGTTGAAGATCTAGAAAAAATCACGCGGGCGTTTGCAAAGATCTTGATCGAGCGCGGTTACATCAGCCCAAGCGAAAACGTCCCTGCACCAGACATGGGCACTGGCCCAAGAGAAATGGCATGGATCGCTGATACCTACAAAAACCTCCGCCCAAATGACATTAACTACTTTGCTTGTGTAACAGGCAAGCCAGTCGGGGCTGGCGGGATCAACGGTCGCCATGAAGCTACGGGACGCGGACTGCAATACGTTATTCGTGAATTCTTTCGGCACACTGAAGATGTAAAGCTCGCAAAATTAGAAGGCGACCTGGACGGCAAGCGGGTTGTAGTGCAAGGGTTAGGCAATGTGGGCTACCATGCTGCTAAGTTCTTAGCTGAAGAAGATGGCGCAAAAGTCATTACCATCATTGAACGCCAAGGTGCTCTACACAATCCCAAAGGGTTAGATGTTGAGGCCGTGCGCCAATGGCTAACCGAAACAGGCGGAATTGCGGACTTCCCCGGCGCCACGTTTACAACCAATGGCCTTGCCGCCTTAGAAACCGACTGCGACATCCTCATTCCTGCCGCACTGGAATCACAAATCACAAATGAAAATGCCCATCGCATTTCAACCAAGTTGATTGTCGAAGGCGCAAACGGCCCGGTTACGATTGAGGCGGCGGAAATCCTTCAAGAACGTGGCATTGTCGTCTTACCAGACGCACTTTGTAACGCTGGTGGCGTAACAGTGTCTTATTTCGAATGGATCAAAAACCTTTCGCACATTCGATTTGGCCGCATGCAACGTCGCCTAGATGAATATCGAGGCTCTAAATTAGTTGAAACGCTTGAGGTTATGACCGGTAAAAAAGTGCCTGAGCATCTAAAAGAAGCGTTAGTACAAGGTGCAGATGAGCTCTCGCTTGTGCGCTCTGGTTTAGATGACACCATGCGTGGTGCTTACCAGGACGTCAGTGAAGTGTTCCATCGCAAAGATAAGATCAAGACCTTCCGCACTGCCGCAATCTACAGCGCAATCGAAAAGGTCGTGTTTACCTATGAGAACATGGGCGTCTAACACCCGCGACAGAATTGCACCACACGCTATATAATTAGCATAACAAAACGCCTGCGACATTCACCTTGCAGGCGTTTTGCATTCAGGCCTTTTCACTTAGCCGCTGTATCAACGCCTTATGCTAATTTTTCAAATTCACATTACCCTCAATCCCGAACGTATAGACGCCTTCAAAACTGCCACGCAGCAACTTGCAGAGCAGACGATCAACGAAGCGGGCAACACCCGTTTTGAACTTGTGCAACAGGTAAATGATCTCAGTCGTTTTGTAATGTTTGAAGGATATGAAGATAAGGCCGCAATGCAAGCGCACATGCAAGGCATTCCATTTATGCTGTGGAAATCTAGCGTGGAATCGATGTATGCGAAGAAGTCTCTAGGGCTGCGTTATTTTCCAATCATTGACCGCATGCCCTTGGCACCGTCCGTTGAGCACCAAGCCATCACAGCAGATCCGCTCATCTTTCAAACCACAATCAACGTGCAAGAAGATAAGCTGAAGCAGTTTGGCGATGCAACATTAAGCCTGCAACGCGCCACGCGGGCCGCAGCTGGTAATATCCGCTTTGAGTTCTTTCAAGAAACAAAAGCCCCAAATCGCTTTATGCTATTTGAGGCTTATCGTTCAGAAGCAGACGTGAGTGACCAAGTACACAGTCAGCACTACCAAGACTGGCGCGACGCAACCATTCCTGTCATTAAGGACTTAGTGCTGAGCAGCACGCGCTACCAACCAGTGTTCCCTAACAAACAAGATTGGTAACCGTTACACCACAACTTGCGCCAACGTATTACTTTCTTTCTTGAACTGACGCGAGTACAACCGGAAGTAATGCCCGCCTGCTTTTAACAGCTCGGCATGCGTGCCCATCTCGGTCACGCGGCCTTCTTCTACCACCATAATGCGGTCAGCGCGCTTAATGGTTGACAGGCGATGCGCAATCACAAAGCTAGTCGCTTGCTTCAATATTGTTTCCATTGCGCTTTGAATGAGCGCTTCCGTCACCGTGTCCACCGAGCTTGTAGCTTCATCCATGATAAAGATATCTGGCTTAGCTAATACGGCTCGCGCCAAGCTAAGCAGCTGCTTCTGCCCAACAGACAGCAACACCCCACCTTCACCAACTGGCTCAGCGTAACCTTTGTCTAGCTGTTGAATGAAAGCATCGGCCCCAGTCAACTTGGCAGCTTCGATCACCTCTTCATCCGTGGCGTCTAAACGTCCATAGCGAATGTTTTCTAAGATTGTGCCCGAGAATAAGTGCGGAGTCTGCAACACAATCCCAAGCTTTGACTGTAGCGTGTGCTGGCTAAGATCCAAGTAGTCTTGACCATTGATCACAATTCGGCCAGATTTAGGCTCATAAAAGCGCCCGAGCAGATTCACAATTGTAGACTTGCCACCACCGGTTGGCCCCACAAGCGCGATCGTTTCACCATGTTGAATCTTCAAATTCAAATTATGAATAACGGGCTTGGCAGGCTCGTACCAGAACTTGACGTTCTCAAAAACAATCTCACCGCGGACAGTGTCAACAGCTTGCGCAGCGGGACTGTCAACAATTTCAGGGTCTGAATCAAGTAAAGAAAAGACCCGCTCTGCGGATGCAATCGCACGCTGCATTTCTGCATAAACGCGCGCCATTTCTTGAATCGGCCACAGCATAAACGTGATGTAGCTCACAAATGCCTGAATATCCCCAATACTGACGCCGCCAACCGAGGCTTGCGCTCCCGTGTACCAAACCACGCCCCCCACTGCAATCGCACTAATAATCTGCACAATCGGCAAAAACAACGCCGACAGCCACGCAGCCCGGAACCCAGCCCGATACATATCTGTTGTCAGATCTTGGAATTCCGTCAGGTTGCGATCTTCGCGCACCAAGGCTTTGGTGACACGCACGCCATCAATATTTTCGTTATAGGCACCTGTGATTTTGGAGTTCAACCGCCGCACAGCCCGATATTCTTTCAAGATATAGCGCTTGAATTGCCCGGCCACAATCACCAAAATTGGCACAATAAACGTCACTAAAATCGCTAAGCGCCAGTTGATGAAATACATAAACACTAGCGCTGCGCTAATATTTGTAATCCCCCAAACGGTGTCTAGCAGGCCCCAAGACACAAGTTCACCGATGCGCTGCGAGTCCGAGGTCACCCGCGACATCAGCCAGCCCACTGGCGTTTTGTCATAGTAAGACAAGCTCAGTTCTTGTAGTTTCGTAAACATCTTACGGCGCAGATCATATTGCACAAACTCGCCAATGCGCCCCGCCATAAAGATGAACGCAAAAATAAAGATTGCTTGTAATACAACTAGCACGGCGTAGTAGCCGACGAGTTCATATAGGCGTGGTACGTCCGCCGCAATAATCCCTTCGTCAATAATTAGCTTGCTAACATAGGTAAAAACCGACTCAAGGATTGAGACCGCAGAGATGGCCAGCAAGAAGCCAACCATCCATTTCCACTGCGTTTCGGCCAGCTTAACAATGCGCCACAAGGTCTGCCTATTGACCGAGCCTTCAAATTCTTCTTCTTCGTAATCGTCGTAATCAGACATAATTCAATCGTTCGTTTCGTAAATCGCGGCGCAATTATGCGCGCGAGAGACCGGTAAGTTCTGTTTCAAGTTCCTGCTCAGACAATGATTGAAGCGCAAACGTATTGCGATAAATCCCGTCTTGTTCAATCAACTCTGCATGCTGACCTTGTTGCGCAATTCGTCCATCTTGCAACACAAGGATCAGATCTGACTCCATAATGCTCTGAGCGCGGTGCGTAATGATGAATGTGGTTGCATTTTCAGTGTACGCATGCAGCGCTTGACGAATATGCGCCTCCGTTTCTGTATCCACAGCAGACGTTGCTGAGTCTAAGATCAACAGTTTTGGACGTTGCAACAGCGTCCGGGCTAACGTGACACGTTGCTTCTGCCCGCCAGAAAGCGTAACGCCCCGTTCACCAACAACGGTTGCATATTGTTTCGGAAACGTCATTAGCACATCATGGACTGCAGCGGCTTGGGCAGCTTCGTGCACTTCAGCGGTTGGCACTTTACGCGACACGCCATAGGCAATGTTCTCTTCAATATCGCGCGAGAACAAGAACGCCTCTTGCTGCACAATCCCAATCTGATCGCGAATCAGGCGACGCGGATAGTCGCGTAACTCTTTGCCATCAATCTTGATCGAGCCTTCGTTATAGTCATAAAACCGCAACAGCAAATTGACCAAGCTGGTTTTACCAGATCCCGTTGGGCCCAAAATCCCTACCGTTTGGCCAGCCGCCACCTTGAATGACACATCGTGCAACACCACTTTATCCGTGCCAGCATAGGTAAAAGACACGTTCTCAAATGAAATATCGCCAGTGATTTGCGTCTCAGCAGGCACGCGCCCAACCGCTAACGGCTCACGCGTTTCACGTAGCAAGAGTTGCAGACGATTCCAAGACACCATCGCTTGCGACATTTGCACAATCAGGCGGCCTAAATTACGCAACGGCCACAAGATCCAAATCAACATGCCGCTATAGGCGAGATATTCACCAACGGTCAGCACGCCATTAATCGTCATCGTGGCCCCAATCACAAAGCCAATCAGCATTTGCGCCCCAATCACAATGTCAGAAATTGGCCAGAAAAGTGAGTGCATAAAAATAAGTTTGCGCCCGAGGTGATACTTCTCAATATTCTCTTTTTCAAATTTATCTTCTTCGTATTGCTGCCGCGCAAACGCTTTGACAACACGCACGCCAGACAAATTCTCTTGGAGTGTGGCCGACAATTTACCGTCTTGGTCTTGGTATTTTTCATAGGCTGCTTCAATGCGCTTGAAGAACCACATCGAGACGAGCAACACCGCTGGCGTCACTACCACGCTGAGCAAGCCTAAGCGCACGTTGATCCGCAAGACTGCAATCCAGTTGATGAGGAAGAGCAAGATAATGCGCCCGGCCCCCACCGATTGTTCAGCAAAGAAACGGCGTAAAGCATCTACGTCAGACGTTGCACGCTGGATAAGCTCGCCCGTTTTTGTTTGATCGTGGTACGAAAATGAAAGCCGCTGAATATGGTCAAAGACGTAATCACGCAGGCGTTGCACCGCGCCTTCAGCCGTATGTGCCGCTAAGCGGCCGCTGATGAATGTTGCTGCACCTTCTGCAACAGACAACAGCACAAAACCGAGCGCAACCCACACAAGCACGCTATTCAGCAAACTCGCGTCTTTGAGGACGGAATCGATAAAATATTGCAGCAATAGAAACGTTGCCGTCTTAAATAGCGCCGCAAAGCCAGTGCTGATATTGGCACCAATAAATGCCTTCCGGAAACCGGTAAGCATGCGCCACAACCCGATGAAGCGGTTATCGTGCAATGCATTTTTGAGATCGTAAGGTTGATACATAATCAAGTTAGGGGATGACACTGCGTATCATCATTCTGTAAGTGTCGGCAGCGGGGATAAAAAAAGCCCGCTCACAAAAGTGGCCGGGCTACAATTTCAAATCCGACAAACGTCGAACGGAAATAAAAAACGCCACAGGCACTCGTATTGAATACCTGTGGCGTAAAAGTCTTGTCAGAACGCTAAACGTTAGCAGGTATGAATCATAAGGGCTGCATCAGCAACCGGAAAGTTGGAGTTAAGAGAATTCATAAGAAAATTTAGCGTGAAAAAATCATCGTGTGAAACAATATCATAGACATTGCGCGTTCGTCAATACGGGAATATTGTCACACAATTGTGGATTTAGGCCCTTTATTCGAACCGAATCGCCTCGGCTGTAATCATTTTGCTGATTTTACGTGCCGGATAGATCCCAGCTAACAGCGCCGCAATAACAGCCACAGCCATCGCTTGCACAAACGGACCCGGCTCTACCATCAACTGTAGCGTCCAACCAAAAGAGCGGCGATTGATAATAAAGATCAAGATCAACGAGAGGATGAAGCCGGTTGGCAATGCGAGTAAGCCCGCCGTTAAGCCGAGCAGCCCCGTTTCTAACAACACGTAACTCCACAGTTGCCTGACCGTCAAACCTACCGCACGCAAAATGCCAAGCTCGCGCTGTTTTTCAAGCTGCAATGACAATAACGCACTCAAGACACCAATGAACGCAACAATTGTCGCCAGCACTTGCATCGCGCCAGTAATAGCAAAGGTGCGATCAAAAACCTCCAAAGCTTCCACACGCAATGAGCGGTTCGAACGAATTTGAAGCTTTTGTGTCGCAGAAAGCTGATCTTTCAAATCTTCTGAGAGCTGATCCGGGTCAACACCGGGCGCTAAACGGAGCGCAACAGCGGTAATTACCTCATCCTGCCAAAGCTCTTGATAAACAGAAAGTGGAATTGAAACGCGCCCCGATGGCGTTGCATAATCGTAATACGTGGCGACGACAGGGAATGACTTTTCACCTTGGGCTGTACGCAAAACAATTTCATCGCCTTTATCAATGCCCGTCCGATTGACAAAGGGCTCCGAAACCAACACCCCGCCCGCCAGCATCGCTTGCCAGACTTCATCCACGTCACCATCTGATTTCAACAGCAAGCGGTCATCTTCAACCGTTGGTGTATTCACGGCGACCAAATCAATCTGGCCAATCGTCGAGTCGACAAACACAGAACGTAATAACTCCACCCGTTCTACATCTGGATGGGCGTTGAGCATGCTCACGATCTCAGGCTCAATTGCTGACGTGGCTTGGTTCGCACGCCCGTCAGGCGCAGAGATATAAACATCCCCTTGCAGCGTTTGGTCTAACCAGCGAACCACCGTAAAACGGAAACTGCTCACCATCAAACTAACGCCAATCGTTACAGACACAGCCACCATCAAACTAGCAACCGCAATTGAGGTACGGCTCAGAGAATTGACAATGTCACGCGGTGCCATGCGACCAAGCGCCCCGCCAAGCCGATAAGACACAGGCCCCATCAGTTTCATAAACAAGACCGTCACAATTGGTGCAAGCAGAGCGGCACCAACAATCACTGCAAACGTTCCTGCAAAACTAACTGCAATTTGACGCGTCTCGATAAACAACAAGCCCGCCCCAACAGCCAACAGCGCAACACCACCTAACGTGATCCACACAATCGCTGCCTGCATTTTTGATTCAAGCCCAGACCGAACCAAAGCCGACCGGGGCGAAACGGAGGCCGCCTCCCACGCCGGAAGCGCAGCGGCCATAATTGTGGCACCAACCCCTAACAGGCCACCTTTTACTAAGCTCGGAATAGGAATTTGCACGCCGCGCACTGAAACTGCAAAGAAAAGATCATTGATCGTTTGCGTCACTAAGCGCACCGCACCTTGTCCCATCACAATGCCTAATAAGATGCCCAGCACAGATCCGATGATCCCCACAATCAGCGCTTCAATCAGCACCATCGCAAAGACCTCGCGTCGCGTCACGCCAAGGCACCGCAACGTGCCAAACAGAGTCCGGCGTTGCACAACGGCAAATGTCATAGTGTTATAAATGAGGAACATCCCCACAACTAAGGCCAACAAACTCAAGGCCGTTAGGTTGACACGGAACGCCGCTGTCATTTGATTGATCGTTTCTGTGCGTGCGGCAACCGGCGTGAGCGCTAAGTCAGCACCAATCGTTTGTTCAATTGCGGTTAGCTGCTGAGGATCCGTAATGATGAGGTCAATCCGATCAAGCGCATTGGTTCGCCCCGTGAGCTCTTTTGCAGTTGACACATCAACTAATAAAAGATCAGTAATTGCGCGGCGGCTCAGATTGTCAGCCGGATCTAAGACGCCGACTAAGGTCACTTCAGTTTCGCGACCCGAGACACTCACAATGAACGTATCGCCTGGCACAAGGTCATAGCGGTCTGCGGTTTCTTTGGCTAGCAGGACCGCACCAGGCTGCGTCAAAAACGGCACAAACGCAGCGTTTGAAAATCCAGAGCTGCTGTCACCAAAGTAATTTCGGAACGGCGGCTCCGCAAATGGATCAACGCCGAGCATTTGCAGGCTACGATCACCCAATTCCGGCGCAACGACAAATTCCGTCATAATCGGAGCCGTCGGAATCTGATTGTTCGTAATCACCCCTGAACGGCGCAGCGCAACATAGACGTCGTCGGGGATGCCGGTTGGGCCACCTTCAATATGATGCGTTGTTTTGCCAACAATCGCTTCGGTGCTCAAATCAAACGCGCGGCTGGCGCTTTCGTTTGCAAGATCGATTGATACAACCACCGCAACACCCAGCATAATGCCAAGAATCATCAGAATTGACTGCCACGGATGGCGGACTAAGTAGCGCCGTCCAATGTTATAAAACGTGCGCGAAGGGCGTGGTGTCGCTGCCATGTTAAGCCTCTTCTACCAGTTTGCCATCGCGTAAATATAAGATACGGTCCGCATAGCGAGCAGCATCGATACTATGCGTCACCATCACCAGCGTCTTGCCAGCTTGGCGCGTTAACTTGTCTAGTAGTGCAAGGATCTTCTCACCCGTTGCTTCATCTAGATTGCCGGTTGGTTCATCGGCTAGGACCAAGTTGGGGTTGTGCGCTAACGCCCGAGCAATTGCCACCCGTTGTTGTTCCCCGCCAGACAATCGATCAGGATAGGTGTCGTGCCGGTCGGCCAAGCCTACTGTTTCTAACAGCTCGCGTGCCGATTCTTTTTCAGCCGCAGAAAAGCGTCCAGCCAGTTCCATCGGTAGCACCACGTTTTCCCAAGTCGTTAGCGTAGGGATTAGGTTGAAGAACTGAAAAACAAAGCCGACATTTTCACGCCTGAAAAGCGTGCGATTGCGTTCTGTTAGTCCAGTCAGTTGGGTATCACCAAACCAAATTTGTCCGTTGTCGGCTTGGTCAATGCCACTAATGATATTCAACATCGTGCTTTTGCCGGTTCCGCTCTTGCCAAGAATGGCGACAAATTCACCTTCTGCAAAGGTTGCATCGGCGTTGCTTAGCACGTGCCGAACACGGTTGCCTTCTTCATAACTTTTTGAAAGATTGACGAGTCTGATTTGTTTGGATTCGCTCACGGTTTGATCCTATATGTGAAAAATTTCACTTTTTATTGTATCGCTAAAAAGAGGCATTGGAGTCGCTATGTTTTGTGCTAAAGTGATTGATACAAACTTATTTCAAATTATTGGTTTCTTTTCTTCCCAGTGCGATTACATGGCAGCTTTCAAGCCACGTGTTTGTATTTTTTATAACGATCACAGCTCATGACACTAACGAGTACGCAATCTATTCCAACCCGCCCCGTCAATACCGCGCAGCTTGCACAAAATCTTGACCCGCTGTTGCAATTTATGACGAGTTCATTTTTCACGCATGGCTCTGTAAAGCACATTGCGGAAGAAATTACGCGCTCCGTTGCAGAAGCGCTTGAACTGCCAAACTGCGCCATTTTCCTAATGGATAAAAGTGGTCAAAAGCTCGTCAAGCAAGCAAACTATGTACGGGCTGATATTGCCCCAGCCATCCCACAAATCAACGAAGAACTATCGGTTGGTGTGGGCCTGATTGGATGTACCGCAGCCACAAGTGAGCCGCACTTGATTGCAAATCCGCGCAACGTGCCGCCGCTCATCGCATTACGCGATGGCATCACATCTGCGCTTGCTGTGCCGATTATGTACGCTGAGCGCATGCTGGGCGTGATCAGTTCTGAAAACATTACGCCAGATTTCTACACAACCCATCACAAGCATATTTTTATTGAAATTGCGGCGCAGGCCTCACGGCACTTACATCAGGCGCAGCAAAATGCCTACGTAGTTGCAGCATTTCAATCAACAACCGCCCTGCCAAAGCAGCAAGACGAACAAAATCACGATTATGTGTCCAAAGCTGGGCACGACATGCGCGGACAACTGCATACGATGCAATTGTTGCTCCAAGCCATTGAAAATGGTGTCTATGGTGAAATCACAGCAAAGCAAGAGCAAAAGCTAACCAAGATCACCAAAAGCGGGCAAGACATGCTGGGCATCATTGATGAGTTCACGCACTATGCCAAGCGCATGCAAAACCTGCTAAATGCGGTCTATGCGCCAATTCGTTTAGACGAACTCTGTGACATTAGTCTGACCCTCGCGCAGCCCATCGCTTACGAACGCCAGATCTATACGATTAAGTTCCTACCAGAATTGAGTAGCGAAATGAAAGGGGTCGAAGAAGCCCTGCGGCGAGCGCTGATCGGGTTACTAAACTTGGTCATTGTCAGCACGCCCCGTAATGGGCGCATCGGTATTCAGCTTGAAGAAACCGAAAATAAAGACACAGCAAAGATTGAAATCTGGGGCGGCTCAACATCTGAGCATGATCTCAAGCCGATTTTTGAGGCACTCAAAAATGCCAACGAACGCCCAGCCGGGCTCAACTCCACTGGCAAAATGCTATGGTCCGCAATTAGCATTGTGCATGCCCACGATGGTGAAATTGACTTGCACGTGACGGATGGCTATCGCTTCTCTATCACGTTACCATTGACAGCAGCCGCTTAGCAGTTTTGCGTTAGATAGGCCTGCGCTAACTGCGCCGCGACCTTCCCAGATAGCGTCACCATCGGAATGCCACCGCCCGGATGTGTCGTTCCGCCAGCAAAAAATAAGCCAGCAACTTCTGCCGATTGATTGTGTGGACGCTGAAACGCAGTCCAGCGACTATTGGCAGAAGCCCCGTATAACGCCCCCCGATTAGCCCCGCTCATGGCTTGTAAATCCAGCGGAGTCAGGATCGTTTCTGAAACAATCTTGTCACTTAGGTCAATGCCATGTTTCGCTAAAGTCTCTAAAACAACAGATTTGTAGTTCGCTGCTTCAGTTTCCCAATCAAAACGCCCATCCGCAGCCGGTGCGTTGACCAATACAAACCAGTTCTCCATGCCCATAGGTGCATCAGA
This sequence comes from Anaerolineales bacterium, assembly GCA_020630175.1. Taxonomy (GTDB): domain Bacteria; phylum Chloroflexota; class Anaerolineae; order Anaerolineales; family UBA6668; genus JAHDIM01. The sequence goes on along the minus strand of JAHDBW010000022.1, from coordinate 9,282 downwards.
CGGTGTTGATTTTGAAGTAATTGCAGCATATACGGTTGGCTCTGTTGGCGGCACGCCTTCGTCAAAGATCTGAACAAACTCGCGTTTGTAATCACCAGAAAAGAAAATATTATGATGCGCCAACGCAGCATGTTCAGCTTGCACGCCTAGCAACATCACAAATCCAGAGCAAGAGGGTTGTTGATTTTCAAGCTTACGTAAACGCCGTTTCACGACTGGCGTTTGTGGCAACAGCGTTTTATGAACGGGCAGCACATCAGCATTGGCAATCACCGCCGCAAATGGATGATGAATGCCGTCTGCGGTAATGCCCGTTGCTTGCCCAGCAGCATTCACATCAATGGCTGTCACCGGCGAATCACAATGAATCGTCACGCCAAGTTCACGCGCCAATTTTTCTAAGGCAGTTGCAATAGCGTAAATGCCACCCCGTGGATACCACACGCCTTGCGTCATTTCTACATTGGCAATTACATTGAGCGTGGCTGGCGCTGCATAAGGGCTGCCACCAACATACGTTGCAAAGCGTCCCAACAATTGTCGGATTTCTGGCGACTGCACCAAGGACTCAATCGACGCTTGCATAGAACGCATTGAGTCAACTTTCAGCATGTCCCGAAATGGCACCTGTAAAAAGTCGGCAACCTTTGGCGGTTGTTGATAGATAAATACTGGCCCCGTGATGCGATGAATTTCCGAGGCGCGTTGTAAAAATTCTAAATAGCCAGCCACATCATCCGGCGCGATGGCTGCAATTTGCGCACACATTTCGGCCAAATCTTGCTTGGCGTCTAGCTGTTGTCCATTTGCAAAGAAGTAACGCGTAAGCGGATCAACGGCATCAAATATGAGGTAGTCTTCTAAATTACGACCTACTTCTGAAAACAGATCTTCAAAAACAGGCAGCATTGTAATCACTGACGGACCGGTATCCCAGCGGAAACCGTCTTTTTTCAGCGTGTACATTTTGCCGCCGACCTGCGCATTTTTTTCAAAAATAGTGACGGCGTGCCCCGAAGCTTGTAGCCGGATTGCCGCAGCTAACCCCGCAACACCTGCGCCAACAATGCCAACAGTTGCCATCTTTATAATGCCTCGCCAAAGGCCGCACGCATATGCGGCAGGTCGTTGTGAAATTGCACAACCGCATCAAGCGTGCGCAACCATTCATAAAATAAGCTTTTTGCGCTGACCAATGTCACGCCAGCCGCTTGCAATCGTGCCAATCCTTGCGCATGACAATCCGCTGGAGAGCCGGTGGCATCGGTCACAACTGCCACCCGATAGCCAAGTGCTTGTAAGCCCAAAGCAGAGTGCAGCACGCAGACATCCGTTTCTAGCCCAACCAATACAGCCGTCTTGCGCTGCGTAGCCGCAATCGCCGCCCGGATATTTGCTTGCCCAGCAACCCCGAAAGTTGACTTATCAAAGATCGGAAGCGCCTGCTGATCTAACAAGCGCGTGACCCGTGCCGCAACAGGCTGCGCGGCATGGTCTTCAGCCGTCACAATCAGCGGCAGCGCTAGCCACTGTGAAACTTCAATTAGCCAACAGAGTTTTGTCAAAAGCCGCTCGGCCTGCGTAGGGATTAGTTTGTCTAAAAAAGCGGGCTGTGCATCAATCACAATCAGGACTGAATCAGATGCGTCAATGAGCGACTGGTCTTGGTGAGATAACATGCTAATTTGAAAGATTGAGGCGCGTGCGCAGCCACGGACGCAACCGTAATCGCTGTGAAAGATCGTCGCGATGCTTCCACGCAATCACAAGCGTTTGCAGACCGAGGATGGTTAGTAGCACGGGATCATTATGATTCAACAGTAGATGCAGCGCGACAATTCCTAAGGTCAACATTACCGACCAGCCATCAACAGCCAAGGTAATAAAAAATGTAATGGTAGACACCATCATCAAACTTGGCACTTCAATCAACGTTAGGCCAATCCAAGTGCCAAAAGAGGCAGCCAACGCTTTGCCACCTTGAAAATTGAGAAACGGTGACCATGCATGCCCGATTGGCGGCGCGAGCGCGATGGGCACTAAGGCCCAACCATCAACACCAAAAATAAAATGGGCCAGCCCAACTGGAAATGCGCCTTTCGAAATATCCAATGCGTATGCCATTGCGCCCCATTTCACACCGCCCGCTTTGAAAACGTTGGTTGCGCCGGGGTTGCCATCACCAACGCTGCGGATATTACGTTGCGCCCCCCACTTCCCAATCCAAACGGAAAACGGTAATGCGCCACATAAAAATGCAAAGAGCGTCCACAGTACAGTCGTCATCAACTTGTGCGCCGCAACTGGACAACCGCCAACGCAAACATGCTGCCCATTGCCAGCGTGCCAACCAAAGCTGCGATTGGAATATTGAAAAAGACCAACAAGCCAACGCCTTCAAAAAACAGCGTCAGGCCAAAAATCAAAAGCAAGGGGAAAAGCGGTAACGGCTTGGGACGCACAACCAATGTCACCAAACAACCGGCCAGCAGCCAGCCAAAATAATTTAGCAGCGGAATGCCAAGATATGCTCCGGGCTGATCCCACACCCAAAAGCCCCACTGCACCATTTGTGGATCTAAAAACAAATCCCAACTAGTAAGTGCCAGCGCGCTAAGGCCAATAAATCGCCAGCCCTGCCAGCCGCCAGAAATTGCCGCGCCAACGCCCCAAGCGGCCGGCATCATCATCAGCCAAGCAAAGGGGATCAAAATTGGCACATGGCCGATTTGCGGCTGTAACGCAGCGGTGTAGTGATAGTAACCAAACGGCAGGCCGGTCTGGCTGCCAACAAATTCCAGCCCCCACGTCAGCACTAAAATTACGGCCAGCGCTTTCAGCGTTTGGCCAAGCCCCCAAGCTTGCACCATGATGGCGACCATGTACGCGGCAAGCAGCATTACGCTGATCCAATTGATCCCCGGCAACACCGCAGCGCCAAACAAGCCGAGGGCAATTGGAAGCGCCATCATGCTCAGCAGCCAGCCGCCGAGCAATAGCAGCATCGGCGTTGATAACGCCTGAAATTGCGGCAAGAGTGTTCTCATAAAAAGTGGTTTAGCGTGCGCAAACATTCGATATAAAAGTCTGACAATGGGCTAGCGCCTGCCGATGTGCAGGCGAGCCTGAACTTAGCATCTCATGGCCGTCAGGAAGTTCAATATAGGTAGTGCGTGCCGCTAAGCGCGCCACGAGCTTACGGGTCCGGCTGGGAAGGACTAACGCATCTTGCGCGCCTTGTAGCACCAATGTAGGCACTGCCAAGCGTTTAGCCGCGCGCCGACTAATCCGCGCTGTCCGAAATATTTCATGCGGGATACTGGTCGGGATTCGCAGTGCGCTGAGTTCGGCTTGCGTATCCGGATCGTCTAGGTCAGCCAACGGAAATAGTTGTCCAATTTTTTCACGTGCGTCACTGTCTGCAAAGTCAATTGGAAAGCGCTTGAACGGCGCGATTGATTTGATAAACGGCGAGAGCACGATGTCTAACGCTGGCAATAGTTTATTTGTAAATCCGGTAAACGGCGCAAACAAAATCAGGCCTGATAATGGCAACGCTTGGGCGGCTTGCATACTCAGCGCCGCGCCCATTGAATTGCCCACAAGCACCAAATGTTGATGCGTTTGTAGCAACGTTTTACCAGCTGACACAATTGCATTCACCCAATCCTCTGAGCGTTGCTGCCCCAGCGACATTAGCGCTTTACCAAACCCTGGTAGCAGCAAGCCTTGCACCGTATAGCCCGCAGTATGGAACGCACTGGCCGCTAAGCGTACTTCTGCTGGCGTCCCTGGGAAGCCGTGCACTAACAAAATTGCAATTTCATTAACGCCTTGCCAACAAAAAGGATCATGTTTAGGAAGAGCAAAAGGTTGGAGTTTCGGTTTTTTAGTCATAAAACGTATGAGATTCTCGCAATCTTATGCTAGACTGAAGATGCAATAATTTGAAATGGTATTGACCTCAGCAATGGCTAGGAATTTTATTATGGCTGCTTCAGACGTAATCAGCGGAAACGGAACCCAATCAAACGGTGGTGCAATGAAAAATCAAGAAATTGACGCCGTCCGTAACCTGCTTTTTGGACAACAATCCGAACAAATCAACCGCCGGATGGAGTTTTTAGAAAACAAACTCCGCGAGTTGCAAGATGAAAACACGCAATTGCGCCGCTTGCTTGAAATCGAACTCACTGCACGCGAGCAAGCCGATGCGTCACTGAACACGCAAGTACAAGCCAACACGCAATCGATTGAACAAAATCATGCAACGGGCGAAAAACTCAGCCGCCAATTGAGCGACGAAGTCAAAACCCGTAAGGCTGCCGTCAAAGAGATTACAGATTATCTGTCTTCAAATCGCGACCAACAAGAAAAGATGCTCGACATTATTCGCGGTGCACTCGCTGGATATTCGCAGTACGGCTCTAAAGAATAATATCGCCTTTTCAGCCTAAAGAACGCCAACAACAAAAACGCCCAAGACATTGTCTGGGCGTTTTTTATTTCCAGTGTATTGAATTCAAAGTGATAGCAGTCCTAAGCCACGTTGCAAGCGAGCCACAATATTAACAAAAAAAGCCGCCCCTAAGAGCAGCTTCTTGTTGCTTACAGTTACGTTACAGCCAGACTTTGCAAGTCCACCATCTTACCAATACACACGCGTACTAACCCTGACCGCGCTGCAATTGCAAGCACCCTTAGTGTAGACCAGCACGCAAAATTAGGTATTAAGAGCAGCTTGAGACAAGCTTAAGTTCGTACTAGTAAATTGATTTAGTTATAGCCAAGTAAAAAAAGCCCCGCAAATGCGGGGCTTTTGGTTTGAATAAGATGTGATTTTAGCGCTAGCCAGCCAGCATAAGCTCTTCTGGATCTTCAATCATTTGCTTGATGCGGTACAAGAAGCCAACAGCGCCCGCGCCATCAACAATGCGATGGTCGTAAGAAAGCGCAACGTACATTACTGGTCGAATGACGATTTCATCATTCACAACAACTGCGCGTTTGACAATGTTATGCATCCCCAAAATACCCACTTGCGGGCTGTTGAGAATTGGCGTGCTCATCATTGAGCCGTAAATGCCACCGTTAGTGATTGTAAACGTGCCGCCCACAATTTCATTCAGCGCCAACTTACCACTACGCGCCTTACCCGCTAGGTCTTTGATATTACGTTCAATATCTGCAAAGCTTTGTTTGTCTGCATCACGTACAACCGGCACAACCAGGCCTTCTTCCGTGCCAACCGCAACGCCAATATCGTAATACTTCTTCAAGATCATTTCTTCATCAGTGATCTCAGCATTCAACATTGGGAACTCACGCAACGCTGCAACCGCAGCCTTCACAAAGATAGACATAAAGCCAAGCTTGATGCCTTCTCGTTTGACAAACCCTTCTTGCCGGCGTTTGCGCAGATCCATAATGGCGTGCATATCAATTTCATTGAAGGTCGTCAGCATAGCTGCCGTTGATTGCGCTTCAACCAAACGTTTTGCAATAGTCTTGCGGCGGCGCGTTAGCTTGACGCGTTCTTCTACCCGTCCGCCAGAGGCCAATGAAGGCAGTGAAGCAAGCAATCCGCCCGGCACGCTTGGCGCTGGCGCTGCTGGCTTAGGCGCTGCGGCGGCTGGTGCAGGCTGCATGGCTCGCGCAACATCTGTTTTTGTGATTTGATCACGCGCGCCAGTGCCTTGTACCTTGCTTAAGTCAACGCCTTCCGCTTCTGCCATGCGGCGCGCAACCGGCGTTGCATTTGCACCGCTTGGCGCAGCTGCTGGGGCTGGGCTTGGCGCGCTAGCTGCTGGCGTAGCCGCAACCGGAGCCGGTGCGGCAGGCGCTGGCGCAGCACCATCACCACTGATTTCGCCAAGTACATCGCCAACTTCTACATCTTCACCACTTGCGCGGGTGATGGCAGTCAGGACACCGGCAACTTCAGCAGCAACTTCTAAGGCCACTTTATCAGTTTCTAGAGAAACCAAGATATCGCCTACATTCACGGCATCGCCAACCGAAACAACCCATTCTTCCACAGTTGCTTCTACAACCGATTCACCAAGTTCAGGTACTATAATTTTTGTTGTCATCTTTATTTATTCCTCTGCTCGCAATTGTGCACAACGGCGTACCGCTTGCAATTCCGTAAGCAGCAATTTTAGAAGCTCAATCCCATTGTCACAGCTGCGCTCATATCAAACGCGCTCTTTATAATTCGTTCTTGTGTCATCTTATGACTGCTGGTTGACCCTTCTGCGGGGCTAGCAGCGGCGTTACGGCCAACATACCCTAATGGATAGCGCGACCCAATAATGCGCGTCAGATATGGCGAAATGAAGCTCCACGCCCCCATATTCTTTGGTTCTTCTTGCAACCACACCACTTCTTTCAAATTTGGATACGCATTGAACAAGTCATACAATTCGTCGGTCGGAACTGGGTACAGCTGATCGACCCGCGCAATGGCAACTTCAGGCGTTTCTTTGCGCAATGGGCTTGTTTGCAAGTCTGCATTGACCTTACCGGTACACAGCACTAGGCGCGTCACTTTTTCATGGTCAGCGGTGGCATCATCAACAACTGGCGTCCAACTGCCTTGTGACAGTTCCCGTAACGTTGAGGTAGCCACTGGGTGCCGCAGCAAGCTCTTCGGCGTGAATATAATCAGCGGGCGCGGTTGCTTGTCTAGTAAAGCAGCCTGACGGCGTAATAGGTGGAACATCTGCGCAGCGGTGCCCGGATTTGCGATCCGCATATTATCGTCCGCAGCCATTTGCAAGAAGCGCTCTGGCCGCGCAGAGGAGTGATCAGGCCCCATGCCTTCATGGCCATGTGGCAACAGCATTACTAAGCTATTGTGTTGGTCCCACTTCACATGCCCAGATGAAATGAATTCATCAATCATCACTTGCGCACCATCCACAAAGTCACCGAACTGGGCTTCCCACATGACCAAACGATCTGGCGCTTGGAGGCTGTAGCCATATTCAAACCCGACGGCGGCATTTTCAGAAAGCGCACTATTGCGAATTTCAAATGACGCTTTGGCTTGCGGCAAATTGTGCAAAGGGATATACGCTTTGTTTGTTTCAGAGTCTGTAAGCACTGCGTGACGGTGGCTAAACGTGCCCCGCCCAACATCTTCACCGGTCAAACGGCAAGGCGTGCCATCAGCAATAATTGAGGCAAACGCTAAGGCTTCCCCAAGCCCCCAATCAATTGTCGGGCTGTCCATGTCATCAAGTGCTGGCAAGCGGCGTTTCAAGACCCGCCCTAAGCGCGTATTGAGGTTGAAAGAGTCTGGGAACGTGAGCAACGCTTGGTGATAAGCACGCAACGTTTTGGCTGGCACTGATGTTTTTGGCCGTAAGACTTGGGCTTTCTTTGCTTTTGGCTTGGCCTTCTTTGGCTTCGACTTCCCTAGTCCGTCCCAAATTGTTTGCAGATGCCCAATCGCATCGTTGTACATTTTGTCAGCAGCAGCTTTGGAAATGGTGCCATCGGCAACCAATTTATCAACCCAAATTTCACGCACACGCGGATGCTTATCAACAGCGCGATACATTTTTGGTTGCGTATAGCGTGGCTCGTCGCCTTCATTATGGCCATACCGGCGATAGCCGATTAGGTCAATAACAAAGTCGCGTTTGAACTTTTCCATGTAAGCACTTGCCAAGCGCGCGACTTCGATACAAGCATCGGGGTCATCGGCGTTGACGTGCACAATTGGGATGTTGTAGCCCTTGGCAGAGTCACTCGCAAAGAGCGTACTGCGTGAGGCGTAATTGTCTGTTGTAAACCCAACCTGATTGTTGGCAATGATATGCAACGTGCCGCCAGTTCGGTAGCCTTTCAACGCGTTGAAGTTGAGCGTTTCGGTCACAATGCCCTGACCAGCAAATGCTGCATCGCCGTGAATAAGCACTGGCAGTGACTTACGTTGATCAAACAGCGCCTTACCGGGTTGGTTGGCTTCTGTTCCTGCGGCGCGCGCCATGCCAGTTACAACTGGATTGACGTGTTCCAAATGGCTTGGGTTTGCTGCAATTGAGACCCGCACATCAACAGTGTTGTTTTCGTCTTTGAGCAGTCTTAGCGCGCCAGCATGGTATTTCACATCACCGGTGGTGGTGGCACCATCTTCACTTTCTTCGTTGATAGGGTCTTTGAATTCCGCTAACATCGCTTCATAAGATTTGCCCAAGACATGCGCCAGCACATTCAATCGGCCGCGGTGCGCCATGCCCAGCAACACATCAAAAATGTTGTAGTTAGTGGCATCACTAATCACTGATTCCAAAATTGGAACCATCATATCTAGCCCTTCAATCGAGAAGCGCTTTTTACCAGGAAACAGGCGGTGTAAGAATTGTTCAAATGCTTCGACTTTTGTCAGCCGTTCTAGCATTTTGACCTTATCAATTGGATCTTTAGCAGTTGAAAATGTTCCGGCCTCGGCATTTTCACGGATCCAATAGCGCTCTTCAGCCGAGTCCAGATGCATGTAATCAAAGCCTTTTGTGCCAGAGTACACGCTGCGCAGGCGCAACACGCCATCATACGCAGTTGCCGCATCGTGAGAGAGCGGCCCGCCAACAAGGCGGCCGGGCTGACCGTGCAGTTCAGCTTCCGTCAGCTCGTAACGGTTTAGCGCTTCTTCAATGCCGCGCTCTTCTTTCATGTTGAGCGGGTCAAGATTTTGTGGGTTGTAGCCCCGCTGCCGAATTTCGCGCGCAAGGTTGGCGATGTCAACAATTGTTTTATACGGGATCTCGGCTGGTGGCGCTGACGCAACCGACGCAGCAGTGCTATTAAGCGCTGGCGGCTCGGTTGGCGTTACGTGCTGAAAGAGTGTTTTGAGTTCTGGATCGACACTCTCGGGGTCAGCCAAGTATTGGTCATATGCATCTAGCAAATAGCCAGCGTTAGGACCATGGAATTCTTGAAAGATATTTGTCATTTCTATTTTTTATTTTGCAAAAGTCGCTATATAAATAACGGCTGTTGCGGATTTTATGAGGTTGCCAGTGTGTGGCCAAAACGACGATTAGATCGGACTTTTTACATAGTACCGTTAATCATCTACCTACCAAAATTTTACCACCTATAAAGACCGTGCTTAGACAGTTATTGTAAAAATCTAACCCCAGCGCAGGGATGGATTTTCGCAATACTTGCGTTATGGCGTTTGACACCAAATGTACGTGTAAAATCATTTCATCACATTCTTAGTATTTTCAAAAGCAAAATTTTCTATGTCAAACTCTCAACGCGACGCCA
>JAHDBW010000232.1 GCA_020630175.1 Anaerolineales bacterium | reverse complement strand
CGGTTTTAGCCAGCAGAAATCCTTATCTTGATGCCAATGAGGTCATTCAGTGAATGCCCTTTTTCTTTCGTGAGCTTACTTATACTCGCCCTTCACATACCTTAGCGCTGTCTCTGCCATAATCGCCGCGCCAATTGGTAGCGCATCTTCATCGATATCAAATTCGGGGTGGTGATGGAAGCGCGCGGGGCCGCCGGGCACTTTGGTGCCGAGCATCATCATCATGCCTTTGCTGGCACGTGACATAAACGCAAAGTCTTCCGCGCCCATCATCAACTGGCCCGGCACAATGTTCTCAGCGCCAATCAGATCGCTAGCCGTGGTATGCACCCACTCCGTAACGGATTCTTCATTGTAAAGCGCCGGATAGCCACGCTCGATGACCATCTCATAATCGCCACCGAGCGTTTTGGCAACAGCCAGCGCCTGCTCAATTTCCACAAGCAACTGTTCACGCACATCGTCACCCACGCTGCGCACGGTAATGTCTAGTGCTACTTCTTCAGGAATCACGTTAGATGCTGAGCCGCCCGCAATCCGCCCGACGGTGACAACGGCTGGCTGCAACGGGTCTACCCAGCGTGACACAATGCCGTGCAAGGCGGTGAGCACTGGCGCAAGTAAAAAGATTGGATCGCGTGCGCGCTGTGGCAATGCGCCGTGGCCGCCCTTGCCTTTGACCTTGGCGTAGACGGTATCCGCGTTGGCTAGCGCGTAGCCAGCGCCAATGCGCACTTTACCGGCATCAAATGTGCTGTCAACGTGCAGTGCGATGACTGCATCTAGGCCGTCAATTGCGCCATCTTCAATCATGCGCGGGGCACCGCTAACGCCTTCTGAATCGGCATTTTCTTCTGAAGGTTGGAACAGCAGGCGGATTTCACCGTTAAAGTCTTCATCTTTGAGCAGCATCGCCGCGCCAAGCAACATTGCCGTGTGGGCGTCATGACCGCAGGCGTGCATGATGCCGTCCGTTTGTGATTTGTAAGGCGAGTCGACAGCTTCCAAGATGGGGAGCGCGTCCATATCTGCCCGAATGCCAATGCGCGGACCATCACCATTGCCAAGGCGTGCTACCACGCCAGTTTTGCCAACACCGGTGGAATACTCAATGCCCAACTCGCTAAGCGTGCTGGCAACCAGCCCCGCCGTTTTGACCTCGTTAAAACTCAATTCTGGATTTTTATGGATGGTACGGCGTAGTTCGATAAGTTCGGCGTGAATGGCCTTTGCGCGGTCTAACATAGTAGCTCCTGTGGTTCTGAATAGTCTGGGTAGATTTTAGTCTAATTGTTTGAAATTAAGCCGAGTTTTGGCCCGGTAACCGCGGGCGCTACCCAATCCAAATCGGATCAGGCTAAAATATGCGCCATGTCTTTGCTTCCACCCGGCCAGACCCAAACACAGAAGTTCCCCGTTGTCGGTGAAAAACTGCCGCCGCGCACGCTAGATCTTGCCACGTGGCAGCTCACGTTAGACGGCGCTGTGGCGCACCCGCAACAGTGGTCGCTGCCAGATTTCCACGCCCTGCCGCAAACAACCATCACCTTAGACATTCACTGTGTCACGAGTTGGAGCTTATTTGGGCAAACGTTTACCGGCGTGCCCTTGGCGGCGCTGCTGCAAGATGCGCAAGTGCACCACGCTGCGAAATTTATCCGCTTTGAGGCGTATTCCGAGCGGCAACACGATACGAGTTTACCGCTCGACTATGCACTAGAACACTGCTGGGTTGTGCATTCCCGCAATGGTGCGGCGCTTAGCCCCGCGCACGGGTACCCGCTGCGGGTGGTGACGCGCGGCAAGTATTTTTATAAGAGCTTGAAGTGGGTGCGCAAAATTGAAGTGCTCACGCAAGATCGGTTGGGGTATTGGGAGGCGCAATCGGCGTATCACAACAATGCCGACCCGTGGCAAGAAGAACGGTACGACACGGCGCAAACGGTTAGCCCGGCTCAGGTGGCGGCGTTAAAAGCTGAAACGGACTTTTCTGCTTGGCAAGACACCGTGGTGTTAGGGGCGGCGCTCAACGGGTGGCAGCCGCAATCGGCAGCGCTGCGTGGCGTGCAATTCAAGGCCTGCAACTTCCGCAATGCACGCTTGGCAACAGTTGACTTTACAAATGCCAATCTGACCTTTGGCAAGTTTTGGCGCGCGGATTGCCGGGGTGTGAACTTCACCGGAGCGGATTTAGAAGGGGCGGATTTCTCTGGCGCAAACCTGACCAATGCGGTGATTGTGGACGCGGCCCTTTCGGCAACAAAGTTTTTCCGTACAACAGCTAATGGCAAGCGCATTGCGGCAAATGTGACAGGATTACGTCTTGAAAATCCGAGCGGGTTACTGGAAGACCAACTTGAATTTTTGCGAGAAAATGGTATTCATGCTTGATACATCTAACCTGATTTACTTTGGCCTAGCCTCTTTGAGTTTATTGCTAATTCCTGGACCGGCTGTGCTGTATATTATCGGGCGTAGCCTTGAACAAGGGCGTACGGCTGGGATTGTGTCTTCTTTTGGCGTGAACCTAGGCAGTATTGTGCAAATCTTGCTGTTTGCTGGCGGGCTTTCTGCGTTAGTGGTGAAAAGCGTGTTGGCATTCAACGTGCTTAAGTATGCTGGGGCGGCCTACCTGATTTATCTTGGAATCCGTACGTTGCTGTCTGCGCCCGCTGAAGCAGAGATTACCAAAATCGCACCAGATAGCCTTGGGCGTATTTTCCGACAAGGGTTTATTGTGAATTTGCTCAACCCTAAGGTTGCGCTATTTTTTGGGGCATTCTTGCCGCAATTTATTGACCCTGCTCGGGGATCGGTCGCGCTCCAAACAATTCTGTTGGGCCTGCTTTTTACAGGCATTGCGATCATTACAGATACGGCCTACGCCACATTAGCAAGTGGGGCTGGCGCTTTACTCGCACGCAATCCGCGCATGCCGCGTTATCAAAAGCTGTTTTCGGGCATTTTATACATTGCACTTGGTGTGACAACCGCAATGTCTGGCTCTTATTCAAAATCCTAATTCAATCACCGGTATATGTTTAACAAAACCCTTCGCGCCCACTTTCCAAACTTCTTGCCTGAATCGGAATTCATCAAAAAATCGCATAAGGCCCTGACGCAAATGGGCTTCACTGCTAAAAACACCATCCCTTGTGTGGGCGTGTGCCGTGATGAAATTACCCATTCTCTGATTGACCATGTCGAGCGTAAGTGGGGGGCTTCATTCAATTTATCTAGCCTAGCGGGCATGGTGTTTATGGGCAAGACCGGCCTGGGCGCGGCGCAGGCGCATTCACCAATTGAAAATGGCAAAGAACGCTATATTTTTGTTGTGATGCCGCACATCGCCATCGACGCAGACGGCGTGATTGGCAACTGCTTCCGCGCGGGGCGTCCAGCAGTCTCTGGCGCCTGTGGTGCGCTGATGAAGTTCCAAGGTGAGCTCCATAAAGACACGCCAAACTTTGCCTATGATCCGCTTGATATCGAGCAAAGCTTGCTAGAAGCGCGCCTGCTGCCGGATCTGACAGATAAAAAGCCTGACTTGGTAACCCTCACAAAAGTGGCGGCCAATGCAATCGTGGCTGATCTAGAAGTCCTCATTGAACAGCAAGTAGACACCGCAACGAGCGACTATGCAGTGTTGAACGGTATTCAAATCCACGGGCCAGCGCTTACGCAGTATGTGCACCCTAACAGCCTATACGCCGTGGTCAACGGTGAACGCCACGCCATCGATCTGGCGTAGCTTACGTCTTTACGCCAACGAGGCGACCGTCTACGGTCAGTAGCCCAGCAAATACGAGGGCCATCCCAATCAATAACGCGGTGGTGAGTTGTTCGTCTAAAAAGACAACGCCCAGCAACAGCGCCGTGAGCGGGATGAGCAGCGTTACCAGTGAAATATTGGTTGCTCCGGCTGAGGCTAAGATCGTAAAGTACAAAATATACGCAAACGCCGTGCTGACGAGTGCCAACCCCAATAGCGCCCAGACTGTTGTGCTCGTGGGTTGAACAGTCCAAAATTGGTCTACCCAAAGCGCTAGCGGCAGGCTAAGTACGGCGCTGCATGTGAGCATGCCGGTGGCTGGCACAAGTGGTGAAAGCCCTCTAAAGCGTCGACCGTAAATCGCAGCTACGGCATAGCTAAGCGCGGCACCCAACACGGCCAATTGCGCAATTGTCTGTGTGCCAATACTCCGTAACGATTGCGGGCCAATTAGCACAATTACCCCCACAACGCCTAGCAAAACACCCAACATTTTATTCCACGTGAGCTTTTCATCTGCGGTAAAAAAGTGCGCCAACAGCACGGAAAACAGCGGCATAACCGCATTGAAAATCGAGGCTAAACCGCTGTCAATGGATTGTTGACCAAACGCAATTAGCGAGAACGGGATCATATTGTTGAGTAGACCCATCAGCGCAAACGCGCCCCATAAGCTGAGCGAGCTTGGCATGCGTTGGCCTTGCGCCACGATCACGATGTTCAACGCAATTGCCGCCAAGAGCGTGCGTCCAAAGGTGATGGTCAGCGGGTCTAGCTGGCGCACGAGCACGCTATTGAAAAAGAACGACCCACCCCAGATAAACGATAGTAAGAACAGTAAGGTCCAATTGCGGATTGACATAAAAAGTCTCTTAGGCCCCGGCTTGCGGTGCTTGAATGCGGGCGGATTCCCAACCGATGATGGCTTGCTTACGCGTGCCACCCCAGCGGTATTTATGAAGCTGACCAGCTTTGTTGATCACACGGTGGCACGGAATTAGGTACCCAACTGGATTTTTAGCAATTGCCGACGCAACCGCGCGCGTTGCGGCAGGTTGTCCGATTTTTTTAGCAACGTCGCTATACGTCAGCAAAGACCCTTCTGGAATTTGCAGCAGCGCTTGCCAAACCCGCACTTGGAAGTTCGTGCCTTTGACATGAACGGGATACGGCTGGCTTGGCGTACTGCTGTCAAATAATGGCTCCGGTGCGGCATCGGCAATCACGGTCAAGGTTGCGGCTGGCCACTCGGCCTGTAACGTGTCTAGCAAGTCTGCTTGGGAGCGGGTATTCAAAAAGCGGATGGCGCAAATGCCGCGTGACGTACGGGCGATGGCAACCGCGCCAAACGGCGAGTCTTGAAACGTGACGCGAATGGTCACCCCAGTGCCATGCTGCTTGTAATCGCCGGGCGACATGGCCTCTAGCGTTACAAACAAGTCATGCAAACGCCCCGGACTAGAAAGCCCCACATCTAACGTTGTGTCTAGCAGCGATTGTGATTCGCGCAGTCGATCTTTGGCGTGTTCTAGTGTGAGGTAGTGCATAAACTGCGTGGGCGTTACGCCCGCCCACTGCTTGAATAAACGAGAAAAGTGATACTTGCTTAGATTGAGGTGCGCGGCGATATCATCCAATGAAGGTTGTTGGCGGGCGTGCTCAGAAATATACGTAATGGCGCTGGCAATGCGGTCGTAATCAGTAGTCATAGCTAGAGTCTAGACGGTGTGCAAAGGCAATGCCACCCGAATCTTGCGGCGT
>JAHDBW010000231.1 GCA_020630175.1 Anaerolineales bacterium | reverse complement strand
TATTTAACGCGCGTCGCCCTCAACAAATTCCACATCAAAGCCTTTCTTTTCAAAGCGATTGCGCATCACTTCAATAGCCTGCGGATTAGCGTCAATTAGCGTGACATAACGGCCAGACTCCATTGCTGCCTCACCAGTTGTGCCGCTACCACCGAAAAAGTCTAAGACAACATCACCCTCAACAGAGGACGCGCCAATTACGCGCCGCAAGACACCAATTGGCTTTTGCGTTGGATAGCCCGTTTTTTCTTTGCCAGTTGGGCTCACAATCGTGTGCCACCAGGTATCCGTGGGCAGTTTACCGCGCGCGGCTTTTTCTTTTGAGACCAGCCCCGGTGCCATATACGGAATGCGTTCGATTTGGTCTTGGTAAAACGTGTATTGCTTCTTATCTTTGACATACATCAAGATATTGTCGTGCTTGGCGGGCCAGCGGCGCTTGGGACGTGCGCCATAGTCATAGGCCCAGATAATTTCGTTGAGGAAATTGTCGCGCCCAAAAATCTGATCTAACAACACTTTGCAGTAGTGCACTTCGCGGTAGTCAATATGAAAATACAACGAGCCCGTTGGCTTTAGAATGCGGTGCGCTTCTTCTAAACGCGGTGCGATAAATTCCAAGAAATCATCAAAACTATCGGCGAACGCCTTCTCGCCCACAACGGTGGTTGTATAGCGTTGCCCCTTGAAGCCCTTGCGGTCACCTTCAACGTCACGCTCCATTTTGGTTTGGGTGCGCGACTGCTTTTTGCCAGTATTGAACGGTGGATCGATATAAATCAACTGCACAGACTCGTCTGGCATTTGTTTTAGAACGCTCAGATTATCGGCGTGGATGACTTGGTTTTTTTGTAAATTCATTTAGTTTTCGAGTTGATCCAAATAGACCGGAATTGCAATCCCATCGCGTGCGAGCCAAGGATCATTGATTGCAAGACGTTCGTTGGTGAAATGATCATACGCGATTAGCTCAAGACGTGCACCTTCAAGGCTGGCGCCTGCTGGTAGTTCAAATTGATGATAGTCGTGAATGGTATGGCCTGGCAACCATTTCAATGTTGGGATCGCACCACCGGCCGGGATAAAGTCTGATTGTAAACGCCAAGCGTCGTTTGCACCCACCACATCCACACGCATCACAATATCTTTGGTGAGCGGGCGCGTGGCTTGCCAAGTTGCATCCACAGTGAGGCTATTCCCATTGACATGCGTTGCCACGTTTTCCAATCGGATTAGCCCACCCAGCGTGACATGTCGGCGGCTAGCGGGCGGATTATCAATACTCACTTCAACATCATCAATCAAGATTGAGCCAAATTGTGCATCGGCTGGCAATTGCAGCACAACAGACGTATAGCTGATTGGCGCCGGAACACAAGTAAATGGCGTTTCTCCAGCGGTTGAGCGCAGCAATCCCGTCACGTCACTATTAATCGCACAGTGAATAACCACAGTCATTGCATCGCGTTGTGAGCGGTCAATATCAATGCCATACAACCCGCTATGTCCGCGTAAACGCTGCTGGGTAAAAGGTGGCGTTCTATACGGTTGCTGCACGCGGATTTTGCGCACGGCACTGTAATCGGCACCCGTTTCATCAACCACAAGCCGCGTGCCGTCTGGCCGGACTGCGCCGACAATCAAACTGTAATCACCAGCCGGTGCGTATGACGACACAGAGAGGGTATGGCGCTTAACTAAGTGCCCGCCTTGCGGATATGGCCCTGCTTGATAAGACACTTCATCTTGGGCATAGACAATGCCATCGGCACCCAATAACTGCACAAAGAAACGAATGGCTTCTGGCTCACCCAAAGCTTGCCAATCCAACGTGACGTGCAGCGGATAACCAGCGATGATACTAGCGTTTTGCTGCGGCAAATCTACATGTAATTGCGTTAGCGCCCAGCGTTGTTCAAAGGTCAGGGCAAGCTGTTCAGCGCCGGCAATTTCCCGTTGACTATAGTCTGGCGCAATTTGCCAACCTGCACCCTGCGGTGCTAAGTTTGCCCCTGTTGCCGCATATTCAGCGGGATAATAGCTGGTAATAATTCCTCCGGGCGTTGTGCTGACCCGATCCGCCCAATTCCACGCCAGCGATTCGCCTTGCGGCACTACATATTGCACGTTGAGATCTTTTCGCTCGCCATTGACGGTTTGTTCATACCAAAGCGGTGTCACCCAATGCCAATTGGCAAAGACTGGTGCGCCGTCTGGCACATTTGCAAGCAAGTCACTCACGTAGGTTTGCGTGCTAGTGTCTTGGGCTAAATAGCGGTAGCCACGCCAATTCGTACGGGCTAGGCCAATTAGAAAAAATAACGCAATGCCATAGACGGCAAGCCTTGCAATCAACTGCTGGTTGCCGCGCAACTTAGCAAACCCGATGCTTAACCAGCCCCCAAACGCACTAATCAAAATGACATACGCTGGCAGTAAATACTCAACCGTTTGCGGCGCGCGATAGGTAATTGCCACCCAACTGTGCACCACAACGCCCAGCAGCATAATCACCCCTAAACGCCAGTGCCGTATGCACAGCGCTAGTAGACCGATGCCGCTCAAGACAAGCAGCACTTGTCCAAATTGAAATTCATAAACGTTCTGGAGGATCGGCAGGCGGGGCACAAAGTCTTGCCATGCCGCGTAGTAAAACATGTCACTGCCAAAGCCACGGGCTAAGACGTGATCTAGAAAGCCATCCCAAGTGGTGAGTGCTGGACTGGCTAAGACCGCACCCGCGCCACCACGCCACGGTAAATAGAGCAGCGTGAGCAGCGGCAAAAGTCCGGCCAATAACGGCCAACGCCAGCGTTTAGGCTGCTTCAGAATTGAAGGATCTAGCAACAAGACGCCCAGCACCGTGACCACCGCAATAAACGCCAGCGACGCATGATGCAAGACACCCAGCGCGGTAAACAAGGCCAGCCAAGTTAGGCGGCGCGTTTGTTGCGCGGCATCATTTGCCACGCTGGCCTGCCAATATTGCACCAGCATTAGCAGCATCAGTGCCGTAAATAGCGCGGTTAGGCTGCGGATATTTGCCGTGGTAGCTTGCGCCCAAAACGTGGTGGAGACACCCAGCATAAGCATGGCTAGCCAACCGGCTAACACCGCCTTTTGTCCGGCAATCGCTTGCACCGTTCGGTACACCACAACCAAGGTTAGCGTGCTAGTAAAGGCTGAAAACAGATTCACCCGCCATGCCATCTCGCCAATTGGCACGAGGCTCACAAATAGCTTGCCCAGCATAATGTACAAGCCATAGCCCGGCGGATGGGCAACGCCTAACGTCGGCACAACGAGTTGGAATTCACCCGCATCACCCGGTAAAACACCCGGTTGCAACGTGAACAGATAGAGGATAAAAAATAGCACCCCACCGGCAATTTCCGGCAAATATGGGCGCATGGATTTGAATGAGAATCGGGTCAAAATATTGCGTGTCAGTTTGCAGCAATTAGCCAACGCTAATGCTGCGTGATTGTATCAAACCCTAGAAATCGTAGTAACATTCGCAGCTATGCAGACGCTATTCAGTGGGGATAAAGTATTTCTCTATTGCATCCTATTTTTAGGAGCTGTTTTGCGCTTGCTATGGCCCACGTATACCGCGTTTGGCTTTGACGAAGCGCAGGTTAGCCGCCTTGCCCTACTGTTTGCGCAAGATGGCATTTTTCCCGCTTTGGGCATGCAGTCCTCAACTGGCATTCCTAACTTTCCCGCAGTCACTTGGCTGTATGCCATCCCCTTCCGCCTTAGCACCAATCCAGTCTATGCCAACCTGTTTACAGGCCTGATCAACGTTGCCGCAATTGCCGGTGTTTGGCGCTTGGCCACAGTGTGGGGTCGCAAGCCCGCCCTTGTCAGTGCGCTTTTATTTGCCTCTGCGCCGTGGCTAGTGTTTTATTCTCGCAATATTTGGAGCCAAAACTGGCTGGTGCCACTCAGCGTTTTGTGGGCAGTTGCCGCCGTGCTTGGCATTGGACGGCAGCGCTTTTGGTGGCTGGTATTGCATGTGATGCTAGCCGGGTTTGTGCTGCAAGTGCATTATGCGGGCATTGCGCTCGTCTTGGGCAGCGCGTGGTTGGTGCTGCGCTTCAAGCTGTGGCAACGCTGGCCCGAGGTGCTCATTGGTAGCGCACTGGCAATCCTCTGTATGCTGCCCACCTTCCGCCATATTTTTGTCGATAATCCTGAAACGCTCACGCAGTTGAATAGCGTGCTGGACCAACCCAGCCAGCTAAGCCCGCTAGCTTGGCAGCAAACCTTTGACCTAGGTCGCGCCAGCGGCTGGGACACGCTGTGGCTGGGCACTGACTGGCAATGGCCGGCGCTGCAACAAAGTCTGCTAACCCTTGGTAGCCTAGGGCTAGCATTAGGAATTGGCAGCAGCTTGGCGCTGGCTGTGTGGAAATTTGCACAATCATTTTCAGCGCCGCCGACTGAAGACACCGTCTTAATAAGCCTGCTGCCGATTTGGACGGTGGCAAGCGGTCTGTTCTTTATGCGGTCTAGCACGCCAGTGTTTATTCACTATCAGTTGGCCTCTGTGCCAGCGCTGTTTTTAGCCTGTGGATTAGGCGTGCGATTTCTGCCGAGCCGGGTCCAAACAGCAGCTTTGCTATTGACCGTGGGCATTGCCGCCACGCAGGCGCTATCCGTTGGGCAAACGCTGCACACGTATGGCACGCAGCACAGCCAAAATGGGATGGGCACCCCGCTTTACTATCCGCAAGCCGCCGCAGATGCGCTGCCGGGTGATGTGGTGGTGCATGCCAACAGCAATAATTTAGCCTGGGATGGGGATGCCGCTTCGTTCAGCGTTTTGTTATGGGATCAGCCGCACCGCGTTGTGGATGGCAATACGACGTTGCTAATTCCAGCAACAAACGGCCAGCTACTGTTTATTACAGAGCAATTGCCCGCGTTAGGCGCGCACAGCCAACTATTCCCGACTGTCACACAGGCCGCGTATCCGCGCCGGGTTGGCGATAGTGCCTTTCAAGCCGTAACCGCGCCAGACAGCACCGCGTTAGACTTCACCACAATCACACCAACGCCGTTAGCAAATGGCGCAACGCTCATCGGTTGGCGCTTAGAACAAACCGCTGCTGGGCAACGGCTTTATACCGTCTGGCAGATTGCAGAAGCGCAGCCTACTACTGCATTTCAACAGTTCAATCACGTCTATACACCGGGGGCAACCACGCCAGACCACGGCGTTGACGGCCCAACCTCATCTACCGCGTGGCGCACGGGCGATACGCTAATCACTTGGGCCGACTTCCCAACTGGCTTCAGCGTTGATCGCTTTGAAGTTGGCATGTACACCTTAGACACCCTCACCCGCAGCCCACGCCAAGATGGCTTGGGGGATGTGATTGTGTTGACTGAATAAGCTGTCGACTGCATTGACTAGAACAAGGTAATTTTCGCCAGTTGCGCCTCACTTTCGTTGTGTTGCTTGATCTCGCCACAGCAATGTCGCGGCTACACGTTTTGCCTAACCTCAGTTCTGGATAAGAACGCTGAAAACGCGTATAAAGGCCAG
>JAHDBW010000230.1 GCA_020630175.1 Anaerolineales bacterium | reverse complement strand
ACAAAGCCTTATCCTGTCAATTAAGGTATAACTTGACAGTACGTTATTGTCTGCTAAGTCAGGCCGCTGCGCGTACTAAGAATTTGTATGATTGTAGACACGCATTGCCACTTATATTTTGACCGATTCGATGCGGATCGGGACGCCGTTATTGCCCGCGCAGCTGAAAATGATGTGCAGGTAATGGTGATTCCAGCAGTCAATGTAGAGACCAGTAAAGCTGCTATTTCATTGGCAGAAACACACACTGGCGTGTATGCGTGCGTGGGCGTCCACCCTAACTATGTGATACAATTCACAAACGAAATGCGGGCGGAATTCCACTCGCTTTCAGCACATTCAAAAGTTGTTGCAATTGGCGAAATTGGGCTAGATTACTACTGGGACACAGTACCCCGAGACCAACAAAAGCTTGCGTTTGAAGCGCAATTAAGCTTGGCATCGGATGTTGATTTACCAGTAATTATTCACTGCCGCGAAGCATTTCCAGACACGATAGAAATCCTCGTTGACTGGGTCAAAAACTCCAATTATCCAGAGAATCCGGGCGTGCTGCATTCTTTTGCAGGCAGCCTAGAGGATGCCAAACGGTTGCTGGATATCGGGTTTTTCCTTGGCATTACCGGGCCAGTCACATTCCCAAAAGCGGACGGACTGCGCACTGTTGCCCGAACTATCCCGCTCGATAGATTGCTAATAGAAACAGACGCGCCATTCCTAACCCCGCAGCAACGTCGTGGAAAACGTAACGAGCCAGCCTATGTCAAATGGGTTGGAGAGCGAATCGCGATTGAACGCGCGATTGAAGCGGAGGATCTGTTCGCAGCAACCACCCGCAATGCCCACCAACTCTTCCGGCTAAGTAGCAGCTTAAATTTATAGTGAGCGGAAATCTTATGACGACGCCAACCGCCGACCTCGTGGCTCCAAATATGCCCGAAACTGTAGCTCCTCCCAAACAAAAAAGCACGCAAGAATTATTTGCGCCTGTAGCCGATTTACTGACCCAAGTGGAAGCCCGCTTGCTAAGCATTGAACCCGGCCAACACGAAGCCATCACCGCCGCCACAACGCACCTTGTTAAGTCTGGCGGTAAGCGAGTCCGTCCAGCGATGGCACTGCTTGTTGGCAAAATGCTAAAGGTTCCTGAAGAGAAGCTAATCAACCTAGCGGCAGCAATCGAAATGCTGCACACCGCAACCCTTGTGCATGATGACCTGTTAGACGGATCATTGCTACGGCGTGGCATTCCAACGCTCAATGCAGACTGGACGCCAGCCGCGACGATCCTAACCGGTGACTATCTCTTTGCCCGCGCCGCAGGTCTTGCAGCCGATACCGGCAGTGTAGGCGTGATGCAGCAGTTTGCAACAGCATTGCGGATCATCATCAATGGTGAAATTCGGCAGCAGTTTATTAGCAAAACAGCCATCAGTCGCGAAGATTACTTCACCCGCATTTACGCCAAAACGGCCTCAATGTTTGAACTTGCCACAGACTCTGGCGCAGTACTCGCCAACGTCACGCCAGATGAGCAAGCCGCGTTACATCAATTTGGCTACGAGTTTGGGATTGCATTCCAAATCATTGATGACATTTTGGACTATGTCGGCAAGTCAGACAAAGTTGGGAAGCCCGTTGGTGGCGACCTTTTACAGGGTCTCTTTACGCTGCCGGTGCTGTACTATATCGACAAGAATCCAGAAGATGCGAACGTTGCCGCCTTACGCACTAATCGCAAAGGCGATAAAAAGATCGTGGCGCAAATTGTGGCCGATGTGAACGCCTCTGGTGCCGTCCAAGATGCGCACAACGAAGCAAAAGCCTTTACCACCAAAGCCATTGCAGCCTTGCAAATCTTTCCAGATAGCAAATACCGGCAAGCACTCATCGACATCGCAAATTACTCTGTAGACCGCGAGTTATAAACTGGATTAGCCCTAAAAAATACCAACGGTCATGCGCAGGCGTGGCCGTTTTTAGTTTAACAAGCCGCGCAGAAGTAGCCGCCAACACCCCTTATAATTTGCATTATGAATATCGCATTTGTTACCGGAGAGTATCCCCCCATGCAAGGCGGCGTGGGAGATTTCACATTTGAAGTTGCGCAAGCCGCGCAAGCGTTGGGACATACTGTCGCGATTCTCACTAGCACTGCGGTGGGCGCACAATCAAGCGCAATTCCGGTACAGCGCATTGCATCGCCAAACTGGACCCGTCAGGACGTCGGCAAAGTAAGTGCCGCCGCCAATGCCTTTGATATGGTCAACATTCAATATCAGGCCGCTGCATTTGGACCGATGCGGTTACCCATCCATGCCCTGCCCAAGCGCTTGAACACCCCAAATGTGATCACCTTTCATGACTTGCGGGTGCCATATCTCTTCCCAAAAGCAGGACCCTTACGCAAGCGAACGCTATACCAAATGGCACAGCAATCCAATGGCGTTATCACTACCAATCCACAAGATTACGCAGAGTTGCAGCCCAACACGCGCATCAAACATCTGGTTGATATTCCCATCGGCAGTAACATTCCATGCGATCCGCCGCCGCAATATGCACCGCAAACATGGCGCGCCAACCACAACATCACCCCAGAGACGTTGCTCGTGGGGTACTTTGGCTTTCTAAACGAAACCAAAGGCGGCGAAACGCTATTGCGTGGCATTGCCCAATTGGTAGCGCAAGGCATCCGCGTGAAGCTGCTGTTAATTGGCGGTGAAACCGGCAGCAGTGACACTGCCAACAACGCCGATTACAACACTTATCTTAATCAGTTAGCGGGTCAGCTTGGCATTCAAGATCACGTCATCCGCACCGGCTTTTTAGCGCAACAAGCCACTTCTGCCGCGCTGTTAGCTTGTGATGTGATGGCCATGCCTTACCGCGATGGCGCGTCGTTTCGGCGCGGGACGTTTATGGCCTGCTTAAACCACGCCAAGCCCACCATTACCACCCAGCCCCAAGTGCCTTTGCCGCAATTACAACACGGCAACAATAGCTACCTCATCCCTGTTGATGATCACCAAGCGCTTAGCCAAGCCTTGCTAACCTTGCAAGCAGATCCGGCGTTGCGTGAGAAACTGGGCACCGGGGCGCAAACACTTTCCGCCAACTTCACTTGGGATAAAATCGCCGAACGCACGGTCGCCTTTTTTGACACGGTACTAGCAACGTCATGAGTAGCCCACACCACACCCAAAACGTGACCGTAATTAGCCTCAAAGGCCAGCTCGCTGGCGAAGCTGTAGACGCGCTTACCGTGCAATTACGCAGCTTATTCAAGGACCATCACACGCGCATTTTGTTGGATGTTGTTGCCGTTGAAGACATAAGTCACGCAGGCTTTACCGCGCTATATCGCGCCGCGCGTTACCTGATGTGGCACAATGGAAAACTCGCGCTTTTGAATCCAAGTGATCGGCTTGCGGCAGTAATGCACAAGACAGGTCTGGGCAGTATTATTGCTAGTTATGACTCCAAAACAGAGGCGTTAAAGCAGTTAGCCAACTAGCATGCACGCTTCAACGCTCACTTGTACCCGTATTACAGACATTGGATTTGGCCGTATTCAGGCCGTATTCAGCGCAGAAATTGCGCCACGTGCGGGGCAATTCTTCTTACTTCAGACTGCGCCGTCGGATACCACAGCGCTCCTCCATCGAGAGACCGTCTATCCCTTTGCCATCACGCCAGCAGGCTTTACGCTTGAATTCCAACCGGGCAACATCCCCGCCACGTTGGTACCAAACGCCACCTTCGATGCGCTCGGCCCATTTGGGCACCCCTATCAATTTGCCGCACGCCAACCGCGCATTTTGCTGATCGCTGACCAAAATCCCGCGCCGCTTTTTGCACTCGCCGATGCCGCAATTGCACAACGCGGCGAAGTGATGCTGTTACTAGGGCAGCCCTATCCAGTCCGCACCCTACGGCCTGAAATTGAAGTGCAAATCGGCCATTTGCCAAAGCTGTTTTCCCAAACGCAAACCTGGGCAGACGCCGTATTTACCACAACTGAGCAGACGTTCCCCCAAGCAAAGCGGCTATTTTCAGGTAGCTTGCCATGCGGTATCGGCGCTTGCCACGCCTGCTATGTACGGACACCACAAGGCGCTGTATTGGCCTGTAAAAAAGGGCCTTGGCTTGCAGTAGCACCGGACTAATCCACAACGTTTGGCTGCTCTATGCGTAATATAAATCAGACGCAAGCTTTATAATTTCCCGCAGTCCCAAAAGACGCACTACAAAATTAGTGCTTGACGTTGACATATCTTCTGCGAAACACTTGAGGCAAGGCGCTACAGCGCTATCAATGGGCAGCCATCAGATAGACGTACCTTAACGCAACCGCAAATAAGGCATACTAAAGTAGCCTCTCTGTTGTTGCCATAATGCAGCATTGCAGTTCTCGCAGCGGCAACAAATTTTTATGAAGAAGTATCTAGAAAACGAAGAAGTCAAGCGTATTTTCAAGTTTGCAGTTGTAGGGCTAAGCGGCACCGCAATTGACTTTGCTGTGCTTGCATTTCTAATAGACTACTTCGCGTTGGTAACCAAAACCGACCTTATTATTGCCAATAGTATTTCTTACTCGACCGGGATTATCAATAATTTCTATTGGAATCGGCGCTGGACGTTCCCCGAAACAAAGCACAGCATCGGGAAGCAATTTGTGCAATACGCATCTGTCAACCTAATGGGGCTGGTGCTAGATACAGGTATTATGGTGGTGATGACGCCAGTTTTTGCAAAACTATTGCCGCAGTTCGGCTCCGGTGTGCTGATCGCCAAGACCTTCTCTACCGGCTGTATTGCAGTCTGGAACTTTATTGTCAACCGCTACTGGACCTTCAACGATGTAGGAGCAGAATGACAACCCTTGCCGACTTCAATGCAGACGTTATCGCCTGCACCAAATGCCCTAGACTGCGCGACTACTGCTTAGACGTTGCCCAAAAGAAGAAAAAACAATTCATCACGGATACTTACTGGGGCTTGCCAGTCCCCAGCTTTGGCGATCCGCAAGCGCGGATTTTAGTCATGGGGCTTGCGCCCGCTGCACACGGTAGTAACCGTACAGGCCGCCCCTTTACCGGCGATGGCACAGACGGCATGGGCACATCAGACTTTTTAGCCCGCGCACTCTGGCGGGTGGGGCTAGCCAATCAGCCAACCGCCAGACAACGCGCTGATGGCTTGGTACTTACAGACGTTTGGTACTCCGCTATTGTGCGCTGTGCGCCGCCAGCAAACAAACCGACCCGTGAAGAAACCGAAAACTGTGGGCAGTACCTACCCAGAGAATTAGCATTACTGCCAAATCTGAAAGTTATTGTCACGCTTGGTAAGCTCTCATTTGATCAAATGTTGCGGACGTATGGCGCAATGGGCATTGCCGTACCGCGGCCCCGGCCAAAATTCACCCACGGGGGGATTGTGCAGCTTGACGGCGCGATCCCGCTGCTAGCAACGTACCACGCCTCACGCCAAAACACACAAACCGGGCGGCTCACAGAAGCAATGCTCGATGATGTCTTTGAAAAAGCACTCGCCTTTGCAAATGGATAATTCA
>JAHDBW010000229.1 GCA_020630175.1 Anaerolineales bacterium | reverse complement strand
ATCAACAACAATGCGCAAGCGCCAGACCGCATCGATAATATTGCTGATGTAATTGCTAGCAACGCTGCAGGTGCGCGTTCAACGCCAGCTAGTGTGCAACTGATCCCGAATGAAATTCCGACAACGGGCTTATTCGGGACAGATCCGGTAGGGTACGCGGTATACGCCGTAGTGTTTGCACTATTACTCGCAAACGTTGCGACCGTAATTGTGAAACGCAAAGAAGAACTAGCCAACTAAGCGTTGCCGAAGGCCGCTTAAATAAACAAAAGCGCAGTCTATTTTGGACTGCGCTTTTTGATTTAACTGCCTGTAAATGCGAGGGGGATGACTGGCAGCAGAAATGTAAGAAAGGCGTTGTAAATAAGTTGTGAATTGTTCTAGATTCAAATTAAGATGATTCAAATGTTTGTGCAGAAATTGTTTTAGGATTATTTCTCGTCAGCTATATAAGACTACTAATAAGTGTGTTTCTTGTAGTTTTGTGGTCCTGGTGTTTCTGATTCCAGGCATTTTTCTTGCGATAAATATGCTTAAATGTTTCATGTAGATGGCATTACATCTTGCAGAAGTTAGCGTTTTTTTCTTCCTCCTCAAACAAACCTAAATCTAATGATTGGCAGGCAAAGTTACTCTTTAATCTGAGACGAAATCGTTTTTTTCATTAGAGGAAACTATGACCAACCCCCAACGCAGTTTGATTTCTAGAAAATTTTCCGTACGCTTTATAGCGATGTTAGTGCTGATTTTGCCGCTTATGGCAACTAACCAGCATGGACAGCGCGTATTGGCTGCTGCTAATACGCTTACCGTCAATGTCTTTCAAGATGCTGACGTAGACTCCACTTATGACGGCGCAGAAAGCGGCGTTGATGGTGTTACAGTCAACTTGTTTGACTCCGATGACCCAACCGCAACGGCCTGTGCAACAAAAAGTACAGCTGGTGGTGGGGTTGCAACGTTTACCAGCGGCGACACAGCAGCTTGTAACGGCGATTTGCTCCGGATGGAAGTTGACGACTCAACGTATCCGGTCGGCATGCAAGTTGGGCCTGTCAACTTCAATGATGATGACAATGACCCAAATACGCCAACTTATGCCGATGCAGCAACAGATGCCAGCGCACGAGTACAGTTGGTTGATTTGAGCACCGGGGCAGTGACGCTGAACGTTGCGGCTGTTGATCCAAGCACTTACACGTGTGACGCTTCAAACGCCTACGCAATGACCTCTTGTTTTGTGAACGGTGATGCGCTTCACGCTGATGCAACCGACGACTTGAAACGGATGGATACTTTGGTTGGGTTCCCATACACAGCACAAGGGAGTGCGTTTGAAGTTTCAGTTGGCGCGACAGAATGGACAGTTGAAAATGGAAATGTAGTGGAGCCAGATCACTTGGCTACACAAGAGCAGACCGGTGCTATCTGGGGTTTAGCATGGTCGCAACAATATGAAATTGTCTATGCAAGTGCATTTTTGAAACGGCACATCGGCATGGGGCCGCTTGGCCCTGGTGGTATTTATTCTGTAGACTTCAGCACTGGCGTGCCAGTGGCAGGTCAGTTTATGGATGTTGCTGATCCCGCTGGATTGAACTTAAATGTTGGGCAGGGCGTTATTCCAAGCAATGCTGCCCGTGATCTTTCACCAACGTTGGGTGGACCATCTTATGACACGACTGTTTACAATCACGTCTTTGCCTCTAGTTTAGGTGATGTTGACCTTGTTACCGATGAAGGTCTTGATGTTAATGTCGATGGCTGGATTGACCGCGAAATGCTTTTGCTGGTGAACTTGTTTGAAAAGAAAGTGCATTTTATTGATACCCAAACACAAGACTTAGTCATTACCTATGACATCCCAGCACCAGGTACCGCTGGCATCGTTGATCAAGACGGCGCAGCAACAGCTGCTTGTGACAGCGGTGAACATCGCCCATTTGCGGTCGACTACCGTGATGGCATGATGTATGTGGGTTTGGTTTGTGATGGCTCTAATTTGGCTGATAAAGATACTGTTCAGGCCAACTCTGCGCTTGAAGCAATCGTATATGAATATGACCTGTCTGCCGATTTTGGCGCTGTCATTGATGCAACACCAGAAAAACCAACGCAAGTTTTGCGCTATAGCTTAGACTTCCAAAAAGGGCGCGGCTGGACCGGCTCTTGTAACACTCCAACGTACTGGATGCCTTGGCGTACCGTTGCTGATGGCTTCCCTTCTGCGTTGCCACGTTCTGATCGCTCTTGTTGGGCAACCCCTATCTTGGTTGATATTGACTTTACCGATGAAGACAACCTTGTCTTGGCGTTCTCAGATCGCATGAGCCACCAATGGGGTTGGGCAAATTACGGCTTAGATACAGGTAGTGGCCGCTTGTATTACAACGACACCAGTGGTGACATTCAACTGGCTTGTAAAGATGGTGCTGGCAATTGGCAGATTGAAAACAACGGTGTGTGTGGGGTAGGTCCGAACCAAATCTCTACATCAACTGGTGCTGACAATAATCAAGGCCCTGGCGGCGGCGAGTTCTTTGGGAATGAAAACTGGGGCAGCCACGAAGAAACTGCCAATGCCGGTGTGGCTGTGCTGCCAGGCAGTGGCGAAATTATCGCGGCTGGGATGGACCCTTACAACAATATTTCTCACACCGCTGGTGGGATTAACTGGCACAACTCTTCAAACGGTGTGCCACGCGCGCCGGGCTATATGCTCTATACCTCACCAGGCACCAATGCAAACACAAACATGCCAGGTACCCAAGGTAAATCTGGTGGTCTTGGTGATGTGGACTTGATGTGTCCGCAAATGCCAATTCAAATTGGTGACTATGTCTGGTTAGATCTAGACGGTGACGGCATTCAAGATCCAAATGAAATGCCATTGGCCGGTGTAAAAGTCCATCTGCGCTTGTCATCTGGGGCGGTGATTACCACCACCACCGATGCAAACGGTTTGTACTACTTTGACGCAAGCCGTAACCAAAGCTATACCTTGGCCTTTGATGTTTCAACAACAACATCAACCTTGCCTGCTGGGGTTTATATAGAAGACCTCATCCCAACTGCAAGCAACAGCGCGGGCAGCACGGATGCTAACGACAGCGATTTGGTTGGTACGATTGATATCAACGGCAAAACGCTACCAAAGCTCGACTACACCACAGAAATCGGTGGGGCGAGTAACCACACGCTTGATGCCGGTTTTGCAGTCGCTGAATACGACTTGGCATTGGTCAAAACGATCAACGCGCCAACACCACAAACCACTGATGATGTTGCAACGTATCAAATTACAGTAATGAACCAAGGCGACGCAGCTAGCCGCCAATTCACCATTACGGATACCTTGCCACTCGGCGTGATTTACGTTGCGAACTCAGCAACCAACAGCGCAGACGGCACAACTGGCGTTGACATCTCGGTTGACGCGGGCGCAGCAACCACAGATCCTGCTGCACCGGGCACCGTCACATGGACGCTTGGTGCCACGCACAGCTTGCAACCGGGTGAAAGCCTAACGCTTGAAATCCAAGGCCAGCTCAAAGACTTGAGCTATGGCACTTATCGTAACGAAGCGGAAATTTCCAGCGACTCTGGCAATGACCGTGATAGTTTCCCTGATACCAACACCGGTAACGATAGCGACAATGACCAAAATACCGGCAACGACGGCCAAGAAACACGCGACTACTTGAACGCAGTCGATATCACTGGCACTGACGCTAACGCCGATGATGAAGATGATCACGATCCAGCGGTCTTTGTAGCGCGCCTATTTGACTTGGCGCTGGACAAAGTCCTCACCACAGCGACTGTTGTGACCCCTGGCGATACCGCAATCTTCACGATCACGGTTTATAACCAAGGTGATGTTGATGCCTTTGACATTGATGTCCAAGACTATATTCCGGCGAACCTGAGCTATAACGCGACTGGTTCAACCGCAACCGGCAACCTAACAACCACTGCGGCGGCAACCGTTGGGTTTACGAATAACGCAAACGGCACCTTCACGATTGATCAATTGGCGTCTGGTGACAGCGTCAGCTTTGATATTGCGTTGAAAGTTGCCGATAACTTCCAAGGCACAACGCTCGATAACTGGGCAGAAATTTCAGATGCGTCTGATGTTGACGGTGGCGCGACCGCGCTTGACTTTGACAGCACCCCAGATGCGACCAACTTCAACCAACCGGGTGAAACCGACGACTTTACCGACGACAACGTTGTCAACCAAAGCGGTAAAAACGGCGGCGACGAAGATGATCACGATCCAGCGCGCTTGACGGTTACGCAAACCTTTGACCTTGCGCTCAAGAAAGTGATCACTAGCACCGGGCCATTTGCGCCAGGTGATGCCGTTGCCTTTGCCATTACGGTCTATAACCAAGGCACCTTGCACGCCTACGATATTGACGTGGCGGACTATGTGCCAACGGGCATGACCTATAACAACGCCGGATCGACCGCGACTGGCACGTTGACAACAACGGGTGCAGCGACGGTTGGGTTCACCAATAATGGCGACAGCACCTTCACTATTGATGAACTAGCGAAGGGTGATGACGTTACCTTTACCATCTCACTGTCTATTGCCGATGACTTTGTTGGGAGTGAGCTGGTCAACTGGGCAGAAATTAGCGACGCGACGGATGTTGACGGCGGCACAACCCGCACCGACATTGATAGCGTTCCAGATAATGAAAACTTCAACCAAGCCGGTGAAACCGACGACCTGACTGATGACAATGTTATCGATCAAGACGGGAAGAACGGCGGCGATGAAGATGATCACGATCCAGCGCCACTGACAGCAACACGCTTTGACTTGGCACTAGATAAAGTCCTGACCACCACCAGCGTTGTGGCACCGGGCGACACGCCGATCTTTACGATCACGGTTTATAACCAAGGCGATGTAGACGCGTATGATGTTGACATTCAAGACTATATCCCAGCCAACCTGAGCTATAGCGTAGCAGGCTCAACTGCGTCTGGTGACCTTACGACCAGCAATGCGGCAACCGTGGCGTTTATCAATAACGATAACGGCACCTTCACCATTGAAGAACTGGCCGCTGGTGACAGTGCCAGCTTTGACATTGCATTGACGGTCTCTAATGACTTCCAAGGCACAAGCCTAACCAACTGGGCAGAAATCAGTGACGCATCTGATGCTGATGGCGGTGCAACCCGCATCGACATCGACAGCACGCCAGATGCGAACAACTTCAACCAAGCCGGTGAAACCGACGATCTTGTGGATGACAATGTTGTCAATCAAGACGGGAAGAACGGCGGCGATGAAGATGATCACGATCCAGCCCCGCTGACCGTAACGCAA
The DNA here is from genome assembly GCA_020630175.1 of Anaerolineales bacterium. Classification (GTDB taxonomy): domain Bacteria; phylum Chloroflexota; class Anaerolineae; order Anaerolineales; family UBA6668; genus JAHDIM01. Next base: position 249 of record JAHDBW010000229.1, on the reverse strand, counting down.
ACGTTTGACCTTGCACTCAAGAAAGAACTGACTAGCACGCCGCCATTTGCGCCGGGCAATGCGGTCTCATTCAAGATCTCTGTCTACAACCAAGGCACCTTGGACGCGTACGACATTGATATTGCAGACTACATTCCAACCGGCATGAGCTACAGTGCCGCTGGTTCAACAGCAACTGGTGACATCAGCACCGCAAATGCCGCAACGGTGGGTCTCGTCAATAATGGCGATGGTAGCTTCACGATTGCC
>JAHDBW010000228.1 GCA_020630175.1 Anaerolineales bacterium | reverse complement strand
TCTGTTTTACCCAACAGCGCACCGGGCATGAGTTCTAGAATTTCAGTGTCTAGCACTTGATTATGCAAATCTACGGTTGGCAAGGTGTCTGTTACCACGCGCACGTAGCTGTCCGTGAGGCCGCTCCAGCGTAAGCCAAAGCCAAATTCTTCTTTGTGGTGCCACAGCACGGGCACCGTTTTACCCACAAACTGCTTGTTGAAGTTTGCTTCCATTGTGGCCCCAAGCTCATGCATGCGTTGGCTGCGTAACTTCATTTGTGAGCCGTTGACTTGCCCCGGCATATTGGCGGCGGCAGTGCCTTCGCGGCGTGAGTAACGGAAAATATGCAGCTTAGAGAAGTTCATCTCTTCTACAAAGCCAATTGAATCTTCAAATTCAGCCACAGTTTCGCCCGGAAAGCCCACAATCACGTCTGTACTAATGCCAACGTTTGGAATGGCAGCGCGGGCAGCGTGGACTAAGGCGCGGAAACTTTCTTGTGACGTTTTGCGGGCCATGCGGCGCAGCGTTGCATCATTGCCACTTTGTAGCGGTAAGTGCAGGTGCGGCAGCACGCGTGGATTTTGCCAAAGACTAAAGAAGTCGGGCGCTAAATCCCACGGCTCTAGCGATGATAGGCGTAAACGTTCTAAGTCGGTATCGGCCAAGATTGCTTCGACCAAGCGCATCAGCCCGTTTGGATCACCAAGATCGTGCCCATAAGAGCCAAGATGCACGCCACTAATGACCGCTTCTTTATAGCCAAGTGCCACTAACTCGTTGATTTCTGCGACGACATCGCTCAGTTGTCGGCTGCGGCTGGCCCCACGGGCAACCGTCACAATGCAAAAGGTGCACTTGTTTTTACAACCGTCCTGCACTTTCACAAACGCCCGCGTGTGGTTTGCAGAATCCTGCATGGTGAAGGCATCTGCGTCTGTATCTGGAATAGGATCAGCGTCTTTTAGTAACCCCTGATCTGCCAACAACTGCGGCAGTTCATCTTTCTGCTCGTTGGCCACAATTAGATTTACGCCGATTTCAGAGACCTTTGCTGGCTCTAATTCGGTATAACATCCCGTTGCCACTACCACTGCTTCAGGATTGGCTTTGCGCATCTGCCGAATAATTTGGCGCGAACGCTTAGCGGCATTGCCGGTAACCGCACAAGAATTGAAGACGTATAGATCTGCAACATCGCCCGGGCCAACCAAACGGTGGCCAGAACGCACAAAGTCACGTCCCATCTTTTCAATTTCACTAATGTTGAGGCGGCAGCCAATAGAATCCAGTCGAATACGCATACGTTAGATTATATACGGCTTGTGCGAAAACTACAGGACATGCAAATTTATAGCTGGAGGTGCTGTGTTATCAGGACAAGCAACTCTCAACAATTTTGGACGTCTAAATCTGCTACAATCAAAATCAAACCATAACAAAATTAGTAAATAATCCCTGTATGTAAAGACCCTGCCGTTGGCGGGGCTTTACGTGTTTATAGGGGCTTAGGAGCATCAGATTTGGCGCAATCAATTAGCGAAAACGCACTCAATCAACGTCCAAAGGCAATTGTCGTTGGGGCATCTTCCGGTATTGGGGAGGCACTCTCTCATAAGTTGGCGGCAGAAGGCTATCGGGTTGCATTATTGGCGCGTCGCTTAGACAAGCTCGAAGCGGTTGCAACTGCAATCAATCAAGCGCAAGGGGCCGACGTGGCCTTTGCCGTTCAGCACGATGTGTTGGAATTTGATACTGTTCCGCAGGTGTTACAAGATGTGACTGCCAAACTTGGTGGGTTAGATTTGTTTATCTATAACACTGGCACGCAAACCCCAAATGATCCAGAACGGTATGACCCGACTGGTGATATCGGCATGATCAATGTGAATGTCAATGGGGCGATCGCTTGGCTTAGTCCAGTTGCGGCACGTTTCCAGAAAGCTGGTGGCGGGCATATTGTTGGGATTGGCAGTGTGGCTGGCGATCGTGGTCGCCGTCCAATGCCGGGGTATGGCACGTCTAAAGCGGCATTGCATGCGTATTTGGAAGCGCTCCGCAACCGCGTCCGGCGTTACGGTGTGACCGTGACCACAATCAAGCCGGGCCAGATTGAAACAGAAATGCTCAAAGCAAACGCAGATAAAACCGTGGGCGCAATCCCAGTTGAGCAAGGCGCTGATCTTATTTACGCGGCCATCAAAAAGAAACGCCAGGTGGCCTATATTCCGTTCAAATGGCAAATTGTTAGCCTTGTCATTCAACACATTCCATCATTTATTTTCCACCGTTTACCAATCTAAGTGATGTTGCGTTTCCGCGTTTTGTATTTCATAAACGGACGAAATGATCGCTAAACAGCTCGATTCGAATCGTCTTGAACGCACAGATGGCTGGGGCCAAGTGGTCCATGCTGTTGACTATGTATACCGGCCAACAACCGTGGCGGGTATACAAGATGTGTTGACACTGGCGCGTGACACCGGACGCAGCGTTGGTCTGCGTGGTGGCGGGATTAGCTATGGTGATGCGTCTGTCAATGCCGAAAATATCCTGCTGGATTTGAGCCGCATGACGCGCATTTTGGATTGGAATCCAGAGACCGGCATCATTGACGTTGAAGCTGGTGTTACGATGCGTGATCTGTGGCGCTATGTGGTCGGTGACGGCTGGTGGCCGAATGTTGTGCCGGGCACGATGTTTGGCACAATCGGTGGCAGTCTGGCGATGAATGTGCACGGCAAAAATCATTGGCAGTCTGGCACGATTGGTGACCACACGCTGGAATTTGATGCGGTCTTGCCAAATGGAGACTGCATTACGTGTCTGCCAGATGAAACGCCCGACTTGTTTCAAAGCATTATCAGCGGCGTTGGGTTGTTTGCGATTGTCACGCGCGCCCGTTTACAGCTTAAGCGCATTTATTCTGGGCGGCTGAAGACAACCTCGCACACGGTGCCAGATTTGAAGTCCTTGCTTACCTTGATGGATGCCCAGAAGGACGACAGTGACTATCTTGTGGGGTGGACAGACTGCTTTGCAAAAGGCGATACGTTAGGTCGGGGGCAGGTCGATGCAACGGTTGCTTTGGCCGCTGGCAAAGATCCGCTGCCCACGCAAACGCTGCGCTTAGCATTCCAAGATGTATCCGATACGATCTTCGGCGTTATTCCCAAATCGATCCTGTGGCGCGTTGCGCGTTATGCAACCAATAACGTTGGCATTGCTTGGCTCAATCGGGCTAAGTATTGGGCCGGAAAATTGCAACACGGCAAACAGGCGCTGAATTCTTATGCGGCCGCCAACTTCATGTTGGACTACGTGCCACACTGGAAAAAGGCATACTTGCCCGGTGGGCTGCTGCAACATCAGTCTTTTCTACCAAAAGCCACTTCAGAGCAAGCCATCCGTGAGATGTTAACGCTGTGCCAAGCGCGGGGTTATCCTTCTTATTTAGGGGTTATCAAGCGGCATCCGGCAGATGATAAATATTTGCTAGGGTATAGCCTAGATGGCTTTTCATTAGCAATGGACTTTCGCGTGACCGCGCGCAATCGGGCAGAGTTGCTGCAATTGATGTATGACCTAGACGATATCGTTGTTGCGGCTGGCGGGCGCTTTTATTTTGCAAAAGACGCACACTTGCGGCCTGAGTCTGTGTCAGCTTCGCTAGGGGCTGAACGCATGCAAACGTTGATCGCGTTAAAACGGCAATATGATCCAGCAAATCTGCTGCAAACAAATTTATCGCGCCGGTTGTTTGGTAAACAATTTCAGGTGCAAAGTAAGACTTAATTCATGGTTGGTGACCCAATTCCTCTCCGTTGGACATTTCTCGGGCTAGAAACGTTGCGTGTTTCTTGGCCGTATCTTGTCGCGCTGGTGATTGGAGTTGCTGGTCCAATTTTGTTAGAGGTTAGTCGGCGGCGGCGCGACCGCCTGATTGCTGAGGCTGTTGCTAAAGCCACCCAATTGGAAGTGCAAACTGCGGTTGCATCGGTTGCGACTGCGACGCCTGTGCAGCCAGTTGTGCAGAGCACGCCGCTGCCGGTGACAGAACTCAAGCAAGATAGCGACTCAAAACGGGCTATTCGTGAAATGCGCCGCTTGAAAGCGTGGGAAATGTATCAGAACGGAATTTCACAGGTCGAAATTGCCCGTGAACTTGGGGTTACAAGAGGGGCCGTTAGCCAATGGATGAAGACCGCGCGTGAAGAAGGTGGTCCAAACGCATTAGTGCGTAAAGCTGCTACCGGACGCCCAAGCCGTATTTCCCCTGAAGACTTAGAGAAACTAAGCCAGATGCTAACCGACTCACCGCGTGATTATGGCTTTGAGGCTGATCGCTGGAGCAACGCACGGGTCGCAGACCTGATTGCGCAAAAATTTTCGGTTACCTATCACCCTGTGCATGTTGCAAGATTGTTGAAAAAAATAAAATCTTCGGTTGAATAGGCGATTGCCTTCAACATGTTGCGTGACGAGCCTTTAGTGGCTCGTTTTTGTTTAATCGGGTTGCAATCGATAGTGTATAATTTACACTATTATGAAAATTGTTCAAGGTGACCTTATAAAACTAGCAATCGCCGGTGAATTTGATGTGATTGTGCATGGCTGTAATTGTCAATGCACGATGCGCCGTGGCATTGCGAAAACCATTCGCGCTGAATTTCCAGCTGCGTATGCGGCCGATCAACAGACAACGACGGCTGACCGTCAGAAGCTGGGCTCATTTTCTGCGGCGGTGGTACAACGCAATGGGCATGAAATTACAGTTGTGAACGGCTACACGCAATACCACTGGCGTGGGAAAGGCGTGAAGGTTGACTATACGGCGCTACGCAATGTAATGGTTGCGATACGTGCCAATTATTCTGGTAAGCGCATTGGGTATCCAAAGATTGGCGCAGGCTTGGCTGGTGGCGATTGGGACACTATCGCGGCCATTATTGAAGACGTCCTCGCTGGCGAAGATCACACGCTAGTGGAATTTAGCCCAACGGCAGCACTTATATGACAATCAAAAAATCGGTATTTATTGCAACCAGCCTGGATGGGTACATTGCCCGTGAAGATGGCAACATCGATTGGCTCAATGCGGCTAATGAAATGGTCACGCCCGGCGAAGACTGCGGTTACCAAGCATTTACAGCAGATGTAGATGTGCTTGTGATGGGGCGCAACTCCTATGAAACGGTGCTCAGTTTTGGCGTGTGGCCCTACGCAGAAATGGCCGTGATTGTGCTTAGTCGCAATCCGATTGCATTTCCGGCACATTTACCCAAGACTGTGACACATTCTGCGGAAACACCACAGGCACTGTGTGAAAGACTCGCAGCAGCGGGTGTCAAAAAGATCTATGTCGATGGTGGCATAACAATCCAAAGGTTCCTAGCCGCAGGGTTGATTGATGAACTCATCATTACAACAATCCCGATTTTGTTGGGTGCTGGCATTCCGCTTTTTGGGTCGCTGATCAATGACATTGCGCTGACGCATGTCAACACAACGGCTTACCCTTTTGGATTTGTACAGACCGCGTATCAAGTCAATCATCCAGTGGCGATAGATGCTGCTTGAAATTGCGATTGGGGATGCGTATGGCGCTGGATTTGAATTTGCA
>JAHDBW010000227.1:1781-5624 GCA_020630175.1 Anaerolineales bacterium | reverse complement strand
GAGCGTCATCTGACGCTCTTTTTTTTCGGCATGCTGCTCCTGTTTCTCGGAGCGGGCGTCCTCTATACTATTGGTATGGCAATCTTACGCGGACTTTGGCGATTTTCAAAAATTCTAGTTGTGTTGTTAATTGGCACACCAGCAGTGTTAGTGACAAGCTACTTACCAATTAAGCGCAAAGGCATCCGGGTTTGTAACTGGATCACGGTTTGGATGGCACGGCGCTTTATTAGCATCATGCCGATTGCGTTTGAGTGTCGGGAACCAGAGAAGTTTTATCAGCACCGAGGCTTTATATTCCCTAACCACGATTCTTACCTAGACATTATCCTACCGGTGGCAATTGGGCCGATGCGCTTTCTATCAATGGCAGAAATTAAGCGCTTCCCGTTTATCGGGAAAATCGCTGAGGCCGTGGGCACCGTGTTTGTGGACCGTGAAAACAAAGGGTCGCGCAAAGCAGCCCGTGAGGCGTTACTCACAACGCCCAAGTTTCCACCGGTTATGCTGTTTCCAGAAGGCAAAATTGATGGTGTAGAAGAACTACAGCCTTTCCGATACGGAGCCTTTGAAATTGCTGCTGAAACAGAAACGCCTTATTTACCAGCCGCCCTGCTCTATGCGCCATTTGACCTCGCCGAGTCTGGAACGCGTGAAATTCCTGCTGCGGTGTGGCATCTGGCAAAGTCAAAGCGTATTCTCAAAGCCCGCCTAGTGGCGCTACCTGTTGTCACACCGAGCGCCACAGACAACCCAAAAGAGTTGGCGCTTACTACGCATGCAGCCGTATCAGCAGCGCTCATAGCCTTCGATAGCAACGCAGAACAGTATATTAGCGACGGACTATAACTGTAATCTAACCTTATTTTTGTAAACCTTAACTCACTTTTAGTACCCGCCTGACGCGAAAATTATCGTGATTTACGCAAAATTAAGCGGCGCAAGCGTTAAATTAAAAATGCCCAAGCAAGCCTGCTTGGGCATTTCTTTTTCTATCAACTGATGGGTAATAGTTACATTGGTAGGACGTATTTAAAAACAGCTACAAAGTGACAAACGCTGCCGCCGATTACAAAAAGGTGCCAGATCGCGTGATTGAAAAGCAACTTGCTCCATAAGTAAAATACAACGCCAACTGTATAAAACACGCCGCCAGCCGCCAGCCACGCAAACCCAGTTGGCCCCAAAACTACCATAGCTTCTTGAATAAATAGCATTGAGAGCCACCCCATCCCGACATACGCTAAGGTGGAAAGTACGCGCCATTTCTGTGAGAAGAAAACTTTGGTTAGCGTCCCAACGGCAGCAATGCCCCAGATAACATACATAAACTGCACGCCAACTGTGTCTCGCAAAGAAACTAACAAAAATGGTGTATATGTTCCAGCAATAAGCAAGAATATGCCAATATGGTCTACTTTATGAAAGAAAGCCTTCGTTTTTGGATGTAAAAAGCTATGGTACAACGTTGATGCCAAATACAAAAGAACCAACGATCCGCCAAAAATACTAACACTTACCACGCGCCATACATCCCCAAACAGCACAGCAAACACAACCATTAGCGTTAGCCCAGCAATTGCGAAGGCAGTTCCAATGCCGTGCGTAATTGCATTGGCGATCTCTTCAATTAGCGTGTTCTCTGAATTTACCCGTGACCAAAGACCAGTTGTCATCTATGCAGCTCCTTTCGATTCTATACCCTGAGAGGCGTGATAATTCACTATTTCCCTGCAAAAGTATCTCACATAAATAATGCCAAATTATTTGAAGCTGTTAATAAATCAGTCAATTTTCTAGCAAAATTCTTACCATTGCCTGACGCGCCCGTCAGGCTAATTAACAGAAAGCTTAGGCATAATAAAGCATCGGGCACGTTGATTTTTTCGGTATTCGCGCTTCAATTACAGCGACACAAAGACTGCACTATGGCGATAAGTACTAACTTTACAATAAAGTCAAGTTTCAAAACTTCGCATACATTCTGCCCATTGTGTTAGAAATTGGTATACGCTAACCTGAGAGTATCAATGTTGCAATTTTTTATTGGTAAATATTGTACTGGTAACAATTGATGATTATATTTCCGCGAGCATTATCTACGCCTAAGCAACTTAGGCAATCATGGACTCTTTCTTCATTTAAAGCGTCTGTTCAATCGCGTCTTATCAATTCGGATTCATTCTACAAATACTACTTAAATTTCGTTGGCACGATTGGCCTTGGGCTGCTAATCACCAGCTTAGTTTCGAGTCTCTCCTTTCAAGACCACTTCTTGTTTGTCTTGATGGCGCTGCTTACGGCCATGTCCGTATTCATGGCAACGTCATTGCAAGTAATCGACAAATCAGGCGTTACCTACGATATTGGCCCGGTCATTGCCATGGCTTCAGTGCCATTCTTTGGCATTTGGGGGCCAGTGCTACTGGTAACCATCAGCAACATCACCGTTTGGCTTTATAAACCGAATGACGGCATTACTTGGAAGAAAAGTTGGCCACAACTCTTTTTCAATACGGGCATGTCTACCATCTCCGTATTAGCGGCCTCGCTTGTCATTACATATTTGTCGGCCTTACCGGGGCCATCTACGGTGGTTTATTTGTTGTCTTGGGTGGTTGGCGCAGCCGTGTTTACGCAAACCAACATCGCCCTGCTGATTGGCATCATTCGCTTACAAAATGGTGCAAAGTTTGGGGTGACAGCATTTTGGAAGTCAAACCTAGCGGCATATGCGATTGATATCGCAATGATTTCAATTGGTGGTGGCGTGTTAGCCGTTGCCATTGGCGAATCGGGCTATCTCGGCGCGGCCATTTTCTTCCTACCAATTTTCTTATCGGCCTTCGCCTTCCGCCTTTATACGGAAAGCGTGAGCAACAGCCTGAAAGACTTAGAAAGCCAAGTAGAAGAACGCACCAAAGAGTTGCTTGAAGTCAACAAACAAAAAGACATGTATTTGTCTTTGCTGACGCATGACATGAAATCGCCACTGACAGCAATTGAGGCCTACACCTCGTTGATTATGCGCAAGCCAGAGTTGGCAAAAGCAAAACCGCATATGCTGAAAAACATCTACCGCGCGCAACAATCGCTGCGCGAAATTGTAGAGAACATTCAAGATATTGAAAATCTCAATGCGCAAGGTGAGATGGCGCTGAAGAAAGCAGAGTTAAATCTTGCCAAGCTGATCAAAAGTGTCAGCGCAATGCAAACGCCAGTTGCTGAGAAGAAAAACATTTCCTTGCACTGCGCCTGTGCTGGTAATTTGATGCCCTTTAATGGCGATGACTTCCAACTACAGCGCTTGTTGAACAACTTGGTCTCAAACGCCATCAAATATTCCCCAGACGGCGCCAACATTTGGGTCATGCTGATTGAGTATGACGATCACTATCGTTTAGATATCAAAGATACCGGCTATGGTATTCCAGAAGATCAGTTAGACAAGATCTTTGATCACTATCAACGCGTCGCGATGCACCAAGGCAAAGCGGCAGGCACTGGGCTTGGATTGGCAATTTGCAAAGCCATTGTAGATGCACACGACGGCACCATTGAAGTCCGCAGCACTGTTGGCAAAGGTTCAACATTTACCATTTGTCTACCCTATTCATAATTAGTTTCCGCGGGTTATGTAAACCATAATTCGCATTTGAAGAGCTATTGCTTCATTCAAAGCGTAGCTAAACCGTAATTGGTAATTCTTAATCTGATCCAGTCTCTGTGATCACAACGTATAGGTAAAAATATATGGAATATCTCAAGCTCAAAAAGCACAGTTTACTCCCCCTCTTGGTTGGTATTTTGCTGTGGCTGCTTATTGCTTTCGCACCAAGCGGC
>JAHDBW010000227.1:0-1681 GCA_020630175.1 Anaerolineales bacterium | reverse complement strand
CCCCCTCTTGGTTGGTATTTTGCTGTGGCTGCTTATTGCTTTCGCACCAAGCGGCAGCATTGAAACCTCACTGCCAGATTCGGGCGCAATTGACATGTCCGACCCAATCGTCACGTTAGCTGGAAACAAAGACAACGACGACAAGAAAAATAAAAAAGCCAATGCTGATACAGCTGAAACCGAAGACAATCAGCGCGTTGGCCTAACAACCAAAATTGATAAAGGGGAAGGCACCTTCCCATCAGTTGCTGCTGGCGTTGGGAAGCTCCAAAATAAAGAAGGGCTGACTGGCGCAGGCGTAACCGTTGCTGTTATTGACTCTGGCTTTTGGACTGCTCGGAAAATTGTTCGCAATACTAACGGTGAAAAACGCGTTTTAGCGCAGTACGACGCAATTACAGACACGCTTGTTTCAGAAAACGGCGTAGATCTGGTCACTGACGATGAAAGCGGCCACGGTAGCCATGTCACCAGCATCATTGCCAACAGCGAAAACATTCACAATGATAAAGACATTTATGCCGGTGTTGCACCAGATGTGAATATTGTCTCTGTCAAAGCATTTGCTGCCGATGGTAGCGGGTCTTATGAAGACATTATCCGGGCTGTTGATTGGGTCGTCGCAAATAAAGACACCTATGACATCCGCATTATCAACATGTCCTTCTTCACTGCCCCACAATCGCACTATTGGGATGATCCGCTGAACCAAGCCGTCATGCGCGCCTGGGATGCAGGCATCGTTGTAGTAGCAGGTGCGGGTAATGATGGTAACGCTCCAATGTCGATTGGTGTACCGGGCAATACGCCGTACATCATCACCGTTGGCGCAATGACAGACAATTACACCAAGAAAACCAAAGATGACTTTGTAGCGCCATTCTCTGCTTCCGGGCCAACCTATGAAGGGTTTGTAAAGCCTGATGTAGTGTCCTATGGGGCACACATTTTGGGGATTATGCCTACCCAATCAGCGTTAGCCCAACAAAGTGGCGACTACAATGTCCAAGGGCGTTACTTTGCAATGTCTGGGACGTCTATGTCTGCGCCGATTGTGAGTGGTATGGCCGCCCTCATGTTGCAAGACAGCCCAGAACTGTCACCAGACGACGTGAAATGTCGTTTGATGTCGTCTGCAGAAATTGCGCTAAACGAAGACGGGACAGCCACGTTTAGCTTGTTCCAAACGGGCGCCGGTCGGATTGATGTGGAAAAAGCAATTGCTAGCGAAGAAACTGGCTGTGCAAATCAAGGCTTAGACATCAGCGCAGACCTCGATGGCAGCCAACACTTCCAAGGGCCAGCTATTCAAGATGAAGCCGGCAACTATGTGCTCGCCGGTGCCGATGAAACCGCTTGGGACGGCGAAACTGTCGAAGAAGGTGGTTACTTATGGTCAGGCGGCTACCTGTGGTCTGGTGGCTATTTATGGTCTGGCGGTTATCTCTGGAGTGGCGGCTACCTGTGGTCAGGTGGTTACCTCTGGAGCGGCGGCTACTTATGGTCTGGTGGTTACCTCTGGTCTGGCACCACACCGTAAGTAATCTCTAATAGCGTTCAGCCAACAAATAAAAAAGGCCCATCGTAATGATGGGCCTTTTTTATTTTCAACGATCTATTGTTTTTTCCAAAGGCAGCACTGTATAACTTGCAACGTTCGCTTCTGTATCATTCAGAACAA
>JAHDBW010000226.1 GCA_020630175.1 Anaerolineales bacterium | reverse complement strand
GCTTGGGTTTGTTGGGTGCGGGCGTCGCCTTCAGCGTTGACGATGTTGTAGTCAACACCAGCTGCGTCAAATGCGGCTTCAAAGAAGCGGCGATCGTCTGTTTCCCAGCGGGCTGATGAAGCGCTGTCTGGGAGCAATACCCAAATGCTGCCTTCAGTCATTGCTTCGGCTGGTTCATCTTCAGCGGGTTCTTCAACCTGCGTATCTTCAGCGGCGGCCTCTTCTGCTGGAGCGGCCTCTTCTGCTGGGGCTTCTTCTTGTCCACCGCCACATGCGGCAAGTACAAGAGCTAAGCTAGCAAAAAGCGCTAAAAGAAATGACAACTTCTTATTCATATGGTGTTCTTCTCCTATTTCTGTCTAAAAGTCTTGTCAATTCGTTGTGTTGACCTGAAACCCTAAACTGAACTGTCCCCGCAATGTCTGCCTAATCTCAGGAAATGTCACCGATGAGAAAAGCGAGGACAATCCTGGTCAATTTATTTAGTTGGCAAAAATTTGAAGTTGAAAGTGTGGCTTTCAATTGGCAAGCTTACGTAAAAACGTACAGTGCCGAGACATTTCTGGTTGAAATTTCAAGTAGCAATACTTTACTCATTCCGCTGAAGCTTGCCCACAAGGAAATACCCCCAAAGCATAACGGGGGTATCCCCTACTATTTTTAGGGGGATACCCCCGATTCAAACGTTAACCCCTGATTTATGGGTAATAATGGCAGCTATGAATTTGATTCGCATTTTATTAGTGGATGATCACGCCGTTGTACGCGCCGGTTTACGGAACGCTTTGCAAGAAATGCCAGACGTTTCTGTGGTGGGTGAAGTGGATGATGGCGCAGACCTATTCCCTGCATTACAGATGTCCACGGCCAACCTGCTGCTGATTGATGTGAACATGCCAAACTTCAATCCAATTGAAGCGGTGCAGCGCATTCGCTCGCAATATCCAGAGTTGAAAATCTTAGTGGTCAGCGCGTTTGATGATGACATCTATGTGCAAGGGCTGATGAACGTTGGCGTAAGCGGTTACCATCTCAAAGATCAGCCGCTGTCTGACTTACGGCTCGCGATTCAAAAAGTAATGAGCGGGCAACGCTGGGTGTCTGGCCGCCTGCTAGATAAGCTGATTCAAGTTGATGCCAGCCAACGCGAAACCTTGAAGCTCACCAAGCGTCAAAAGCAAATTTTGCGCCTGCTGCAACGCGGGCTAGATAACTTTGGCATTGGCCGTGAAATTGGCATCAGCATCAAGACCGTTGAAAATCACCTCACACGCATGTATCGGCAACTAGGCGTAAGCAGTCGGCTGGAAGCAGTCAACTTCATCAACAAGCACCCGCAGTTCTTAGGGGTCATGATGATCACAAACGATGAGCTTGGCGTCACAGACAACCCGCTGAACATTGAAACTAACATCCGCGCAACGGTGATGGTGGTTGATGACAACGCGCGGTATCGCAGCCAATTGCATCGCATGATTGCCAAAATGCATACCGACATTGCCGTCGTTGAAGCCGAAAATACGTTAGAGGCCTTACAACACACGCAAAAGCGCAAGCCGCAGCTGGCCTTAGTCGATGTTGTTTTAGGCAACGAAGAGGGCATTGCCTGTGCCGAAAGAATCCGACAGACCAATTTACAAACGCGCATTGTCATGATGAGTGCTTATCCAGACCGTGAGTTCCGGCGGCGGGCCAGTGCTGTTGGTGCGGCAGCCTTCTTAGATAAAAAGGATTTAGACTCGACCACATTACGGTTGATCATTCAAGACAATGTTGCCTAACGCGCTTTCATATTTGCAATAATCACCGATAATGGCCTTGCCATTCCTATGCTAAGAACCGCCCCGCTGCTCTCTGTAAATAACCTGACCAAGTCATTTGGGAACTTAATCGCGCTGCAAGACGTGAGCTTTACCGTGCAGCCCGGCGAAGTTGTGGGCTTGGCCGGACGCAGCGGCTCTGGGATCACAACGCTTTTCAAAACGCTGGCACTGGAATATAAACCAGACCACGGCCATACCGAATTCAACAATCAGGTATTAGTGCCCACTAGCCCGTTACAAAAATTAGGCATCGGCACTATTCATCAGCAGCCGGAGTTAGTGGAAGGCTTAGACGTTGCCACCAACATTTTTTTAGGCCAAGAATTAGGCTGGACGTTCTTCAACGATCGCTATCACATTCCGCAGCAAAGCCGCATGAATGAAGCCGCGGCCAAGCTACTCGTTGAGCTTGATGCACCCTTTATTCCATTTCATGAAATTGTGGGCAACCTGTCTGGTGAAAATCGACAGTTGGTGGCAATTGCGCATGCGATGGCCTTTCCGCGCAAACTGTATTTGATTGATAACCCCGGCTTTTTATTGAGTATTCCATACCAGCGGCGGCTGCTACAGCTGATTGGCGATTGGCAAACCGCTGGCAGCGCAGTGTTATTTAGCAGCACCAATCTAGATCAGCTCTTTGCCGTTTGTGACCGCATCCTTGTCATGCGTGAAGGACGCTTCGTACAAGACGTGCGCACCGATGAAACCACGCGTGAGCAAGTGGTAGCAGCGCTAGTTGGCACGCGCAACCGTCAGCAGCGGACCCCGGCCATTTGGGCGTTAGATAGTTACTATCAAGCGCGCGAACAATCAGAAATGCTGCGGCATAACCAACGCCTGTTAGAGCGCGATCTGCAAGCGCGTGATCAGCTCAATCAGCATTTGGTTGAACAGTTAGCGCAACAGGTCAAAGCACTAGACGATGCCAACATCGCCCTGCAAGATGCGCAACGCCGCTTGCTCACAGAGCGAGAACAAGAACGTAAACACCTCGCCCGTGAAATTCACGACCAACCGCTGCAAGACTTGCTCAGCATCAACTATCAGTTGGAAGACCTTGGCGAACTGCTAGACAATGCCGACGTTGAGTCAGATGAAGTGCAAGACATTCGCAGTAACATCAAAACCATTGTTGAAGACTTACGCACCATCTGTGGCGATCTACGCCCGCCAACCATTGATAGTTTGGGCGTTGGCGCTGCGCTGCGCTCTTTTACCTCAGACTGGGAACACCGCACCGGCATCAACGTTGAGCTACAGTTCGACGAAAAGATTGGGCGTCTGCCAGAAACGCTAGAGCTTTCTATCTTCCGTATTGTGCAAGAAGCGCTCAACAATATTTGGAAGCACGCTGGCGCAACCGAAGCCCAAGTGTCACTCCAGCCGGTTTCGGCACGGCGCTTGCTGGTCACAATTTCAGACAATGGCCAAGGTATGAGCCGCCCCTTCGACCTCGCCTCACTCAGCACAGAAGGCCACTACGGACTGCTTGGCATTAGCGAACGCGTCGCGCTAATGGGCGGGCGTCTGCGTATGCAAAACGCACCCGATGGCGGCGCCATTTTGCAAGTTGAGCTACCACACCCTAAAACCTTCCGGTAGTCAATTCAGTTTCCCTGAACACGCACAATCTATACAGCCTATATACAAGTTTTTTCAACAATCCCTGTAAATTTAGGTTGCGATGTTCAACGCATCGTAACGAAGCAAATAGCGCTGCGGCATCCTGTAACGCCCGTTGCTTTTTCACATTGAAAACCTAAAGGACTATAGATGAAGAATTTATACCTACCACTGCTAGTGCTTGCATTCTTGCTAGCAGCCTGCGGCGGAGACCCCGCACCAGTCACGCCAACCGAAAACAATGATGCACAAGCTGCGTCTGAAACCACTGATGCAGATCATGGTCATGAAGAAGAGGACGAAGACCACGAGCATGACCAAGCAGAAGACAACCACAGCGCTACAGATGGACTAAACATTGACCACTTTTTTGATGGCGCTTTAGCTGAAACCCCAGAAATTGTAGACTGCACACTTTCTGATGGCACAGCAACAAGCTGCTATTCAATTACCGTTGTTGGCTACCCAGTCAATCATGACGTCGGCCCATTCTGCCCGACAACAACAGCAGCCACTGCCGATGACGTTGGTATTTGGCTCGATGGCGAAGCTATCTACGACGTCGATGGCGCTTTCATTTTGAGCCTTGCAGAAATTTACGGTGACGATAACTGGCAGCTCTATGACGATGACGGCAATGTAAACGTTACAGAAAGCGTTGAAGCATTTGAAGCCGCAGCGCGACCAGATGTTGATCCGGCGTATCAAAACCACTGTGTTGAAGGCCGTATGGAATGGTTACCAGATGGCAATCCGGTGCCAACCACAGCGCTAATTCCAGTAGCGCCTGTTTCTGCGGATAACGCGCAATCAGCAGGCAATTTAGGGATTACGCTCAACGGCGTTGTGATTGCCAATGCTGCACCGGTGGATGCCATTCTCAGTGCTTACACCATTGCCGCATTTGATGATTGTGGCGGCCACATCAACCCCATCGATGGTTACCATCTGCACGGTGCACGTGGTTGCTCAGAAGTTGGCGACGCGGCTGAAGGCGAAACGCCCATCTTTGCTTATGCAATGGATGGCTACGCAATCCATAGTCCACTGCCCACAGATGAAGCCTTAGATGACTGTGGCGGCCATACAACAGATGCCCTTGGCTATCACTATCACGCCTCTCCAGCAGCAGAAAATGCAGTGTTACCTTGCCTAACCGGTTTCACGGTAAGCACAGGCAATGCTGAAGGCCGCGGCGGCGATGGAAACCGACCTGAAGGTGACAATGCTGGCGGCCGTGGCGGTCGACCGGACTTCGCTGCAGCCGCTGAAGCACTAGGCGTAACCGAAGACGCATTGGTAGACGCTCTTGGTGGCCCACCACCAAACTTTGAAGCCGCAGCCGAAACGCTAGGCGTTTCAATTGAAGACCTGCAAGCTGCAATGGGCGGTGGCCCAGGCGGCGGGCGGCAACAAGGCGGTGGTGGCGGCGGATAGCGGCTGCTGCTTTCTAGAGAGAAATAAAAAGTCCACGCTTCTTATTAGGAGCGCGGACTTTTTTATTTTATGGCATAGATAACGTATAGCAGGCAGTCTAAGCTTCAGCATTGAGCGGACATTACAAATTTATGCATCATGGGCTTCCATGTATGCCCGTAACAATGCGTTGATTTTTGTCTGATACCCCTTTCCCTGCTTCCGAAACCATTCCACAACGTCATCATCTATTCGCAACGTAAGCTGTTTCTTTTTTATTGGCTGGGTTAGCCCTTTACGCACTATGGCTTGTGCAAACATATCTGGCGTAAGTTCTGGAGAATCAGACAAATCAATATCGTCATCTGTCATCGCATTTATACGGAGCCAATCAGTTTTAGATGTAGTCATAGTAGAGTCTTGTTTCATTTTTAGTTGCTTTTCGCATCGAAATCATACGAATCGAATTAGCGGTTTCTGTATGAACAATCACAACAACGCCACGCAAGATCCCCAAAGTGATATAACGCGTCTCTCCATAGTTTTGCCGTTTATCTTCAAGTGTCATAACCTCGCCGGCAAAAACATGTTGTGCATCGACAAAATCAAAACCATGCTTCAAAAGATTACTCTGTCGTTTGTGTTCATCCCACTCAATCTTCACTATTAGAGTGTAGCTACAAATTGTAGTTATTTCAAGTAGAAGCAAAAAAGCCGCTCCCATTTGGAAAGCGGCTTTTTATTTTATGAGGTGCGTAAACGTCAGCCTA
>JAHDBW010000225.1 GCA_020630175.1 Anaerolineales bacterium | reverse complement strand
GCTTATTTATAAAAATTGCGCCAACGCTGCGGCAACACCATTTGCATTATTACTGGCAACAAGCACATCTGCGGCGGCTTTTACAGCGGGCGCGGCATTGGCAACCGCCACGCCAGTGCCCGCAAATTGCAGCATTTCGATATCGTTTTCGGCATTGCCAATGGCCATTACGCTGTTTGGTGTAATAGCCCACTGCGTACACAGGTCAGCCAGTGCCGTGCCTTTATTGATACCAATTGGCATGACAGCGATTAAGGTAGAGGCCATGCGGACAACAGTTGCTTGCCCCGCTAGGTGCTCGATAAGCGGCGTTTCGACGGCTGGTAACGCTGCTGGGGTTTTGACCGCCAGTAAAAACTTGTTGATCGCTAAGCCTGTCCAGTCTGTAACGACTGCTGGCTCTGGTTCATCAAATTCCATGGCATGTAGCGAGAGCCAATCATATTTAGGCGTATATAAGCCCGTGCTATTGAAGCCCACTAAGGACAACTGTTGCGCCTCAACAAAGGCAAGCGTGCGCGTGATTGCTGCGTTGGGCAGTTCAGTGCTGTTTAACAGCGTGCCATCTGCGGCACACACGGTGGCGCCGTTGAGGTATAAGCCCGTTGTTTCTAATTCAAATTGCTGCAAAAACGGCACGCAAGAGCGATAAGAACGCCCGGTTGCCAGCACGATTTTCACGCCAGCAGCCCGCGCGGCTTGGATCGCGCGGCGGTTTTCTGCGGATAGTTGATGTTTGCTGTCTAGCAGCGTGCCATCAATATCAATCGCAACGAGTTTTATAGACATAGTTAGGGTTAGTCCGCGTGGGGGGTAACCATTGCCATGAGCTGCGCATAGATTTTTTCACGGAGATCCGCTTCAATTGGCTCGTGATCAATCACTTCGGTATACAGCATACCGTCCACCGCAAAGCGCACAATCGAGGCCAAGACGGGATCTACGTCATCTGCTTTGAACGCTTCACTCCAACGCTCTGCCCGCGATGGCGCACTACTGTCTGTATTTTGCTTGCGTAAGAACGTAAGCAAAATTGGGCTAATTTCATCAGACACTAGCTCGGCTGGCTTGAGCGCTGTTTTGATGTAGGCGCGCACGGTTTTGCCAGCCGTGTCGGCTTCGTTTGCAAGCTCAGAAGAGTAACTGTCTTCAAAGCGCAAAATCACATCTTCAGCGGCAGCTTGTAAAAGCGCTTCTTTAGACGCGTAATGGTGCATCAACCCGCCCTTAGACACTCCCGCCGCCTTTGCCACATTATCCAAACTGAACTTGGATAAATGGCCGCCGTCCAGCAGAATCTGGTGGGTTGCGTCTAAAATGCGCCGCTGCGTCTGCTTAGCATTGCGTTCTTTTTTCATTACTGCTATTCTAACAAACAATAACCGACCAGACGGTTTGTTGTTAGAGCGCGAAACACATCACACTGTTTCGTTGTGCAACACACCTTACCCAACTCAATCCGATAAATATGTCAAAACGCCGCCGAACTACCCAAAAAGCCTCTCGGGCAAAATCACCGTTCTACTCAGTGCCTTATCACAAGGAATTGCGGCATCCGTGGCCAGCGCAAGAGATTGCCTCGCCGGCACAAGTCGAGCGCATCCACAATGCTTCCATGCATATTTTGGAAAACACCGGTATTCAATTCCAATATCCAGAGGCGTTAGCGTTATGGGAAAAGGCAGGCGCAAAGGTTGACCGAAAACGCCAGCATGTCTGGATTGACCGCGGCTTATTGATGGAACTGATTGATAAAGCCCCAGCTAGTTTTATGTGGCGTTCGCGCAATCCAGATCGCAGCCGCTTTATTGGCGAAAATTCGATCAACTTCTTTCCCGGTGCGGGCATGGTGTTTGTGCGTGATTTAGAAAACGGTCGGCGTCCGGGCAAGCGTGAAGACTTGGTCAACATTCAAAAATTGGTCCAAATGACCAATGCCATGCACTTTGGTTCGCTGATGGGTATCGTTATGCACGATGTGCCGGTCCCCGCGAAGCACCTTACTAACATCCTGCTAGGCCTTACGATGACCGATAAGCCGCTGCCTGGCACGTCGCACGGCCCAATTATTGTGGGTGATATTCTGAAGATGATGCGCATGGTATTTGGCGCTGACTTACAACCAGAGTTAGGTCCGGTAACTGGCGGGGTAATCAATGCCAATAGCCCGCTTGTTTATGATGACCGCATGCTAGGCGGCATGATTGCCTTTGCGAAAGAAGGCCAAGTGAATGTGGTCACCCCGTTTATTTTGGCAGGCGCGATGAGTCCGGTCACCGTGGCGGCAGCAGTGGCGCAGCAAAATGCAGAAGCGCTGGCCGGGATTGCAATGACACAGTTAGTGCGACCAGGCGCGCCAGCCGTTTATGGCGGCTTCACCACCAACGTGGACATGAAAAGCGGTGCGCCAGCGTTTGGCACGCCAGAAGGGGCATGGGCAATGTACTTAGGTGCCCAATTGGCACGCCACTATAAATTGCCCTACCGGGGCAGCGGCACGCTCAACACTAGTAATGTCCCAGATGGACAAGCCATGAGTGAGAGTATGTGGACGCTTTGGCCAGCAATCATGGCGCATACTAATTTTGTTGTGCACTCTGCGGGCTGGCTAGAATCTGGGTTGACGATGTCTTATGAAAAATACATTATGGACGTCGAGAACTTAGCGATGATGCAGTACATGCTACAAGGTCCCACCTTTGAGGATGACGACTTTGCGCTTGATGCAATTCATGAAGTTGGGCCAGCTGGTCACAATTTTGGCACGCAGCATACGCAAGATCGCTACGCAACGGCCTTCTATCCAAGCGCACTGCACGACCGCCGCAACCTTGGCACCTGGGAAGACGCCGGTGCGCCAGACACGGTGACCCGCGCGAACAAGCTTTATAAAGACATTCTCAAAAATTACGAAGCCCCTGCAATGGATTCGAATCTCAAGCAAGCCTTAGAAGAATTCGCCGTTGCGCGGGCCAAAGAATTGGAAAATGTTGATTTGTATGATTAGTAGAAACGCGCACGCTGTGCCGTCTCGGTGATTCAACATCCCGAAAATAAGGTTTCGCCAACGTTGTATAACCTTTGGCGAGACTATCTTATAAATCACCGTTGTCAGTAGCCACGCATCGATGATCGCCTGACAACATTTGGCAGTCTATGTCTAACCATTTTACGAGTCGCTGAGACGCCACAGCGTGGCCGTCTCTACCGGGCGACATTTATTGATGCAGTGTGCTTTATGAAATTGGCGACTGCGTGAATTACACACCATCATTTGGAATACACATCATGAAAAAAGCAAACATCATTGTTATTGGCGCGGGGATTGTTGGGACCAGCATTGCCTATCACCTGACCCAACGCGGTACGCAAAATGTTGTCTTAATTGATAAAGGCGACCTTGATGTAAACGATGGGTCAACGTCACACGCGCCCGGTGGGTTGCGCACGCTGACCGTTTCTGATTTTTTCACGCGTCTTGGTTACGCCTCCCGGCAGGTGTATGACAAATTGCCGCTGGCCGTTGAAGGGGAAGAACAATTCTTCCGCACGGGCTTCATCCAAATTGCGGAAACGCAGGAACGGTTCAATAGCTACAAACGCATTCAAGAAATGGGCATGATCCACGGCATTGATGCGCATCTGCTGACTCCAAACGAGGTTGCCGACCACTTGCCAATGGTCGACCCGAAAATGACGGTCGGCGGGATGTTTGTGCCCAGTTCTGGGGTGGTAAAAACCTCCCGCATTGCCACGTCCATGCGCCGCATTGCAGAGGCCACTGGCAACCTAACCAGCATTGCTAACGCCCCAGTTACCGAAGTGATTGTCAAAGACGGTCGCGTGACTGGCATCCGCACGAGCAACCCTGAATATCCGCAAATCGATTGTGACTCAGTTGTGATTGCCAGCAACATTTGGGCGCCAATTCTGTGTAAACAAGCGGGCGTGCCAATGCCATTGTTCCCCGGTGAACACCAATATATTTTCACCGAACCAACGCCTGCGCTCGATCCGTTCAAGCATGTTGAGCACGGCATTCCAATCGGCACGCTGGATGACATTGCCCTGTATTTCCGCCAACATGGCGACAGTATCGGGATTGGTAGCTACCACCATAAAGCACGCCTGATTGACCCTGAAAAGCTCAATAAAACAGCGAAAAATCCGTTCACCCCACAAGACTTTGAAGACGGCTGGAGCCTGATGCAAGACCGCTTGCCGGTGCTAAAAGACACCAAGGTTTCGCACGGCTTCAACGGCCTATTCTCGTTTACGGCAGACCACTACCCAATTATGGGGGAAGCACACATCAAGGGCTTCTGGACGGCGGTTGGCTCTTGGCTTTCATTTGCCAGTGAGGTTGGCCGCGTGATGAGCAACTGGATGATCGATGGCGACCCCGGTATGGACGTGCGCTACGCCGACATTCACCGCTTCTACCCGCATCAATCCAATGAAGAATTCTTGCGCCGCCAAGCCAAGTATTACTACGAAATCGGCTTCGACATTCTGCACCCGAACGAAGTGGCGTCATCCGCCCGCAACATTCGCTACGCGCCGTATGTCGCCCGACAAGAAGCGCTCGGTGGCGAAATGGTGCCGTTTGCTGGGCAAGAAACGCCGTGGTGGTACAACAGCAATGCCGACCGCGTTGCCGCTGTTGCTGATAAGTTCCCACATCGGAGCGGTTATGACGCCACTGCTTGGTCACCAATCATCGGCGCGGAACACCTTGCGATGCGTGAAAGCGTTGGCCTGATGGATTGGTCACCGGCAATCACCCCAATTGAAGTGTCTGGCGCGGGCGCGTTGGACTACCTCAACTATCTTTGCACCAATCAAATTGATGCTGAAATAGGCAGTATTGTGTACACCATGATCCTAACGCCAGGCGGCAACATCTGGCGTGATGTAACTGTACTGCGCCGCAGTGCTGATACGTTCTGGGTACTAACCGGCAAGGCCAATATTTATGCTGAGCTGTTCTACATGCAGCAACACTTGCCAGACGATAATTCGGTGCAATTACGTGATCTTGGCGAAGGATTGATGGCGTTAGGGCTTTGGGGGCCAAACGCGCGTAAGGTGCTGCAAAAAGTAACCCATGCCGACCTGAGCAACGAAAGCTTCCCTTATTACACGGCACAAGATATTGGCGTGGGGATGGCACCAGCCACCGTGGTCCGGATTAGCTATGCCGGTGCCTTTGGGTACGAAATTTATGCCCCAGTTAGTTTTGGCTTGCACGTGTGGGATACGCTCATGGAAGCGGGCGCAGAGCACGACATTGTGCCAGTAGGTGTTGCGGCGCTGCTCTCCACGCGCTTAGAAGCGGGCTACCGCCTATTTGGCGCGGATCTCAAGCCAGATGTGAACCCGTATGAAACAGGGCTCGGCTGGACGGTCAAACTCAAGAAGGGCGACTTCCTTGGCAAAGCGGCGGTGATGGAACACAAAGCCAACCGCAAAAAGCAAATGGTCTGCCTCACGTTTGAAGATCAAAGCGCGCTGATGTATGGCGCTGAGCCGGTCTTAGCGGGCGACGAAGTGGTCGGTAAAGTCACGAGTGGTGACTATGGCTACGCGGCAGGCACCTTCATCGCGTATGCCCTTGTCGACAAAGCCTACGCCGCTGTGGGCACGAAACTGACCGTACGTTACACGGGCCGATTCTATGCAGGCAC
>JAHDBW010000224.1:3497-5740 GCA_020630175.1 Anaerolineales bacterium | reverse complement strand
CTGGCACTGATTGTTGGGGCTTTACTCGCAACAGCAGTGTGTTATTGGATTGTCAAAAATGCGGCAACGTTAGCGGCATGGCTGAGTCAATTCGAAGTCGGCTTTGATATTCCGCAGCTTGATGTGCTGGCAGACACGATCAACGGCTGGTTACGCCCAACTGAGACGGGAGCGAGTGTGTTTGCTACTTTGCAACAATTTCAACCGGTGCTGTGGGGGCGGCTTTATCTGAGCAGTCTGGTTGGCAAGCTGGCAAATATTGCTTTACTTATGATGGTTGGTCAGGCGCTGCATGTTGACCTTAGCGTGCTGCAAGGGCTGATTGGATCTGGCTTTGCCTTTGTTTACACGGTGCTTTCACCGGTGCCGCAAGGCATTGGGATTGTCGAGAGTACGCTGGCGTATCAACTTACCCAGCTTGGCGTTGCGCAATCCGCGAGTGTGGCAATTGGTGTGTTGTATCGTGGGTTTACGCTGTGGTTAGGTGCGATGTTGGGCTTAGTCATGCTGTATGCCGTTGGCTTACAATCTTATGCCTCCCAATTGCAGCAAAAAGAAGTTGGTGTATCTGACTAAGAAATAGTATACTATTTTGAAATGGTATACCATTTGGCGAGGTGTTGCTGTATTAGTACGCCTAAATGTGTATATCAACCAAATGCGCGCTAAAAGGCGTTACTAAAATTCTTTGTGAGAAAACATGACTGATCAAAAAGTTGCATTGATTACTGCTGCTGGTAGTGGCATGGGCGCAGGCATTGCGCGTAAATTGGCCGAAGTTGGCTATAAAGTTGGCATTATGTCATCTTCTGGCAAGGGTGAAGCCTTAGCGAAAGAACTTGGTGGCTACGGGTTTACCGGGTCTAACCTTGTTGTGGCAGATTTGGAAGCTTTTGTCGCCGGTGCAATGGACGCGTTTGGGCGCATCGATTGTGTTGTCAACAGTGCTGGACATGGGCCAAAAGGCAAGATCCTTGAAATTAGCGATGCCGACTGGGTCAAAGGCATGGAATATTACTTCCTGCACGTTGTCCGCATGGCGCGCATTGTGACACCAATCTTTGAAGCGCAAGGTGGCGGCACAACGGTCAATATTTCAACCTACGCGACCTTTGAACCTGATGCAGCGTTCCCAACGTCAGGTGCATTCCGCGCTAGCTTGGCTGCTTATACAAAGTTGTACGCCAATGAATATGGCGGACGTAACATTCGGATGAACAACATTTTGCCAGGCTTTATTGACAGCTTGCCAGAAAAAGAAGTCTTCCGCAATCGCATTCCAATGGAACGCTATGGCACCGTCAATGAAATTGCCGAAACCGCCGCATTCTTGGTTTCAGACGGCGCAGCATACATCACCGGCCAAAATATCCGCGTTGATGGTGGCATTACCCACTCCGTTTAACTTTATAAAATTGCATCCTGCAAGAGAGAACTAAAATGACAGATTCAAAACGATTAGCTGGCAAGGTTGCGATTGTAACCGGTGCTGGCAAAGGCATTGGCGAAGCAATTGCCGTCCGTTATGGCGCTGAAGGCGCAAAAGTTGTTGTGAATGACATCAACGTCGAAAATGCAGACAGCGTTACCGCAGCAATCAATGCTGCTGGTGGCGAAGCGATTGCCGCACCTGCTGATATTTCAGATGAAGCCCAAGTTGAAGGCCTGTTTGCCAAAACAATGGACGCTTACGGGCGCGTTGATATTCTGGTCAACAACGCTGGCCTGATTTCTCCCATGAAGCACTTCCTCGAAGCAGACAAAGCGTGGTGGGACATGATCATTGGCGTGAACTTAACTGGCACATTCTTATGCTGCCATAAAGCTGCTTTTATTATGGCAAAGCAAGGCTCTGGTTCAATTATCAATATGTCATCTGGTGGCGCAACCAAAGCGCACCGCGCCTTCGTTGCTTATGATGCAACCAAGGGCGGCATTGAAGCAATGACCCGTGCCTTGGCGCTAGATCTTGGCCCATACGGCATTCGCATCAACTCGCTGATTCCGGGGTCGATTGACACGACTGGCATTGACGAAGAAGGTCGCAAACTGCGCGGTGTTAATGTGCCGATTGGTCGCATCGGTGAACCAATCGATATGACCGGTGGGGCCGTCTTCTTGGCATCAGATGATGCTGCTTATGTGACGGGCACACGCGTTGTGGTTGACGGCGGGATGTTGGCACAACAACGGTCTGCAACGGTAGACATTCGTCCACCAGCAGACTTTCCAAAAGTTGAAGA
>JAHDBW010000224.1:0-3397 GCA_020630175.1 Anaerolineales bacterium | reverse complement strand
AGGAGAATGGTCTATTCGTCAGATCGCAGCCCATATGCATCAGGTTGAAATTGACTGTCATTTGGCACGGCTCAAACAATTGTCTGAGAATGCCAAGCCGACTTATGCGTATTACAACAATGATGGTTGGGAATTTGAAGGGATGGCGCTTGCCGAAACAGTTGCCAAGTGGACCGTTTTGCGCCAAACATTATTGGACAACGCCGTGGCAATGCGTGAGGACCAAATGACGCTGTTTACCGGCCAACATGCGTATTTCGGTGAAGTGAACGGTATGAACATTTTACGCATGGCAGCACATCATGACGTTGAGCATATTCGCGATCTGCGGCTGTTGATCGCCCAACTGTAACGTTACTAAAACACAAATTTGGCTAGTTGATGTGGCCGCACAATCGTGTGGGGCGCGGTAATGCCATTGCGTAGCTTGTCTAATAATTCCACAATCAATTCATCTTTGCGCCGAATATTTGAAGACTGACACAGAGATAATGCTTGTGTCAAAAGGCGGCGTGCCATTTGTGTGCTGCCATTCAAGATCGCGAGAATACTGGTTAGATACAAACTCTTGACTTGTAACTCTATGTTTTCAGTTTTATTAGCGAGCTGCTGCAAATTGCCAAGATGGGCATCGACATAAGCGTAATTTTCCGTCAGTAATTGATTACAAATATGTTGTAGGGAACTGGCGGCCCGTAGTTCTACGATATTAAGCTTGGTTGCCGCGCCAACTGCTCTCTGGCTTGCTTCTAAAGCTGAATCGTAATCCTCAATCAAAAAGTGGAACTGAGCCAACGCCAATTCGATTTTTGCTTGCAGATGTTGTTGCGTTACGCTATCCCAAGGCGCTGAATCGCGAATCGCAGCGGCTAATAACGTTTTAGAGTCGATTAAGCGCGTAATTGCTTGCACATACAGACCGTTGTTACGGTGCATCTCGCAGAACACATCAAACGCGTGAAATAGAATAGACCAATTTTCATACTTGACTGCCAGCGTTAGCGCGTACAAATAATTATTCCAATTGCGTTTGATTACTGGATTGTTAAAGTATGCTCTCTCATTAGCAGCTTCATTGCGCTTTTTTACTAAGTTATTGAGAAAGTACTGATAAAAATTCTCTTCAAACTGTCTTTTGAACTTAGTATAACCAGGCACCGTGTCTAGAATGCTGTCAACTGCTCGTTTTACAGTTTCCGAAAGGCGCACTTCAGTTTGATTGATCCGGAAAATCAGCCCAGACTCAATCAATTGGTCGATGTCTGTGGCATAGACGCCGGCGATTGTGAGCGCCGCGCGGATATCAATCGCACCCTTAAATTGAACAAGATAACTAAGCGTGTGCGTTTCTTTATGCGTAAGTTGCTGCCAAGCCCAGTGGATTGTGGCCTCAACAAAGTCTGTGTGAACAGCCACGCTGCGGCTTAATTGTCGGCACAATTCCGGCCAGCCTAAGCCCCAATCACGCGAGGCAAGTATTGCAATGGCAGCGTGCGTATTTCCTACTATGTTAACTAATTCAATAATCTCCGCTTGTGGGATTTGATGCGTTTTATTTCTACCAACTTTCTTGGAATGAATTTCACGGAATAATGCGACACAGCTATTTACAATGTGGCGATTATTTAACGCTGATTTTCCGGCCTTTAAGAAGGTGATGTCTGTTGTTGGAATTGAGAACGTATTATCTTCTCGTAGCGCGACAATAACTTTTGTGTTCTCAGTTAGCATCACCAAGCGTTCGAGTAACTCTGACTGAGCAAACGTGAGTTCTTCCCGCGTTGCATTCGCAATGATGATACAAGGTGTTTCTGCCAAGTACTCTGCTAACCAAAAAATACTCAGCTGCGTGTTTTCTGGTCGATCTTCAATTTGATGTGCTAGTACTGCGACGAGGTCTGTTGTTTTGCTGCTATACGTAAGCTCAAGTACTTGCTTGATTTTTTGTTGCTTGCGAAACTTTTCAGCCAAGTGCTCTAAAATCGCAACCTTGCCGCCCCCATCTTCGCCTAACAACTTGATTATCTTTGGTTTACCAGCACGTAATGCTTCATCGACTTGTTTGAGTTCAATTGCCCGTGCGTTGGAAATTGCCGACACCGTAACATCTGTTTTGCGTGGCCTTGAGACCGTTTCGCTTGTCGTCTGCACTTGCTTGATGTGCTTGCTTGTGCGAATTCCGTGAACCAACTCCTGCATTTTTTGCGACGGAGTCAGTTCAATATGCGAATACATCTGATGCCGCAACTCTTTATAGTGGGCGAGGGCCTTACTTCGCTGACCGTCTCTAGCAAATGCTTCAAGTAACAGTAAATGGGCCGGTTCAAAAAATGCAGATACGGTAATTGCACGCCTGGCGGACCGGATCGCATTTTCATAATCGTGCTTTTCTAAATACAAGTTCCCCAAGTTAATGGTCAAGTCGTTTGCAATATGCTCAAACTCAGATTGCTTGGTTGTTATCCAATTATCAAGCTCTGGCGCATCGGAAAATTTGTAACCTGCCAAAAATTGATCAGCATATAACGCTGAAATCTCTTCTAACTTTTCAATTTCTTTGGCTTTAAGGTGGTGATCTTGGAGCGCTCTAATTCGCGAGGATTTTTTGTGCGCGTGAATGAGCTCGTGTGCATC
This sequence comes from Anaerolineales bacterium, assembly GCA_020630175.1. Taxonomy (GTDB): domain Bacteria; phylum Chloroflexota; class Anaerolineae; order Anaerolineales; family UBA6668; genus JAHDIM01. Next base: position 763 of record JAHDBW010000224.1, on the reverse strand, counting down.
CACGACACAATTACCCTTAGTCGTATGTAATGCCAGGGTATTGCGTGTTACTACTAAGGGCGTACTGCCAGCTCCAAAGACCTTCCTCAAATTTGACACTGACATACGCAAGCTTGCAAGCGACGATTCTGAAGACGAATCGGCCCAAAAAAGTTGGGCAATACGCTCACGCGCATAGTCTTGGTTTGCATTGAGTGCTAACCAAGCGAGTAACGCTGCGGTTTTTTTTGAACGCGGTTTAGGCGTTACCTGATTACTGACAACTATTTCTGGATTTCCAAACAGACGGATGCGAACTGAATACATTGTTAGGCTCTGTAATGTAGGGTTTGCGATTTCAAAAGTTCAGTAAGGAATTTGTAAAGCGTAGTGTTGCTGGGCTGCTTCACAAACATATTGCCTTAAATAAACTTTTGGCCAATTGGTTACTTTGGGTCTTCAAAAAATACCAAGACTTTAGCTGACTTTATTATCATCGGCACAGCAAGAATGGAATGGGGTAAATGTTGATAGTGTCAGGGAACTGTTCCCGTCAGTCCCTTACTTTAGATAGGGAATAGTTTGTCTTAGGTTATTGAGTAAGGTAGAAAGTCATATTCTGTTTATCGTCGTTGCGATCTTGTTGCGGTAAAAATTTATAGTGATGTCGTTCGAATAACGATTAGGCTTTCTAACAAACTGCAAATGATAGACGATTTCAGCAATGCCCTTCGCGATTTATTACGTCGCGAAATCCCAATTAAAAAGAATGAAATTGATATTG
>JAHDBW010000223.1 GCA_020630175.1 Anaerolineales bacterium | reverse complement strand
CGAGAAGAGTCGCCTAGGTGCTCTTATCCAGAATTGAGGTTATATAGTCTATGCGCAAGCAGATGGCGAATTATGCAAAGGCACTGTGGCCGGTAATGGCGCGCCCCACAATAAGCGTATTCATTTCGTATGAGCCTTCGTATGAATATACGGCTTCTGCATCGGCAAATAGACGTGCAACGTGGTATTCCAGCAAAATCCCATTGCCACCTAGTACAGCTCTTGCCATTGCAACTGTCTCACGCATTTTTTCTGTGCACCATGCTTTAGCAAGTGATGCCCGTTCATGCGATGCCATTCCTTCAACTGCGTCTTGCTTTGCCATTTGTAATAACATGCCTTGCATTGCAGTGATGTTGCCCAACATTTTTACTAATTGATGCTGCACCATTTGGTACGACGCAATTGGCTTGCCAAATTGGGTGCGCTGCTTGCAGTAGGCGAGCGCGTGTTCATAGGCACCCATTGCTAGACCACAGGCTTCCCATGCAACAGCGGCTCTAGCGCTTGCTAATTGACGGCCAACGTCACGAAAACTGTTTACCCCCGGTAGGCGGTTTTCGTCAGAAATACGGCAGTTTTCTAGCGTAATCAGAACGTTTTCTACCGCACGCTTGGCTATTTTTCCTTCTAATTTCTCTACTGTATAGCCAGGCGTATTCAGCTCTACTAAGAACCCATTGACTTGGCCTGTTTCTGAATTTTTTGCCCAAATGCAATTGACATCGGCAAAGGTGGCGTTGCCACTCCATTTCTTGCTGCCGTTCAATACCCAACTGTCGCCGTCTTTTGTTGCTGTAGTTCTTAAGCCCATTGCCGCATCAGACCCAGCCTCCGGCTCAGTTAGTGCCCAAGAACCGACAGCTTCACACTTTAGAAGAGGAACCAACCAACGTTCTTTTTGGGCTGCTGAACCAAACATTTCGATAGAGCGCCCACATAGACCAAGAGTCACCCCAGTAAAAGTATTGATAGAGGGCTCTTGCCGGCCTAGTTCCATTGATAGGATGCCAGCGAGCAGAGGTGATTGTTCGGCAAATGTGTTTTTTCTATCTGAGATCGTATCCCAAACCACTTGACCTAGCCGTGGGAGGATCTCTTTTGGAAATTCTCCTTTTTCCCAATAGGGGTTGATCATCGGCACGATTTCATCAGCGAGATAGTCTCGCCAAGTGGCCCAAATTTGGCGTTCTTCAGTCGTAAGTTCAGAAAATATATTGTAAAAGTCGATGGGTTGCATAAGGTTAAGAAAGTAGGTTGCTGAAATATAGCTAGATTATAACAATGTAAAACCGGCTTTAATGCGTGTAGTTATGGAATTGCAATTCTACGTAGCAATACAGCCTCTCCACGACGCACCATCAAACCCGCGTTTTTGACAAAACAATCCGTGTTCTTTCACGTCCTACATAAAGAATCACGTTACAATGCAAACAGCAGTTACCGCATCACACACGGTCACTGTCCGCACTCAACCCTATACTCTTTGAAAAATGCTTATGCGACTAATCGTAGACGGAACTCCGATTCCATATCAACCCGGCGATAAATTATTGACCGCCATGTTGCGCAACAATATCCATCCCACAGGTGGTGGCTGTTTGTGTACCGGCGGCGACTGCCCGCACTGTCTCGCGACGGTAGATGGTGTGTCTTATGTGCGTACCTGCCAAGTACACGCCAGCCCCGGCATGATTGTGGCACGCGACCATACGGCAGGATATCCACCGTTGCCAGAGGGCAATGTTTACCCGGAAGAGGTAGCCTCCCGCAATTTGCATTGTGATGTGGCCGTGATTGGCCAAGGCGAATCTGGCCAAGCGGCGGCGACAACTGCTATGGCTGCGGGCAAGAAAGTCATCACTTTAGATGTAGACCAAGGCCAAGAGGCGATAGGAATCTACAACGGGCCGCTTGTTGTGGCGCGGGCAAATGGGGAGATGTGGTACATCCATGTCAAAGAAGAAGTAATTGTGGCGACTGGTGCTGCAGAAATTCACCCAGTTGCGCCGGGCAATGGGCTAGCTGGGATTTATACCGCCCGGGCCGCGGAAAACTTAGCCCGCGCCGGGATCGATCTTGGCAAAGTGATTAGCGTTGGCACTGCGCCAAATTATGTTTGGCACGAACACGTCTCCGGGCGCATTATGCGCTTTGAAGGCACGGACGGTAAAGTCTCTAGCGTGGTTGTGAATGATGGCGCGACAGACCAGACCTATGCTTGCGATAGTGTGGTTGTGGGCTTGGGCTTCCATCCCCGTGACGCGCTACGCCGGATGGGGCACGACCTGCCAGTTCGCGCAGTGGGTGACGCTGCCCGCGAGTCAGACATTCCACCTTGCCCGTTAGCCGGAACGGTGTGTACTTGTTCAGGCATTGGCGTGGAAGAACTGGATTACATTTGGGACCACGGCTTCCATGAGATGGAGCTGGTCAAACGCGGGACGTTAGCCGGGACGGGCACCTGCCAAGGGTCAGTTTGTTTGCCGCATTTACGCAGCTACTTACAAGACCGCGGCCAAGAGTTACAGCCGCCATTTACGGCACGTCCATTGACGCGCCAAGTCACCTTGGGCGAAATTTCTGCTGGCGCGCACCACCATGCAATGGCCGAATCTGCCTTGCACGATGAACACCTCAAAGCTGGCGCTCAAATGGAGCGTTTCGGCCACTGGTGGCGGCCCTGGACCTACGGTGACTGGCAAGCAGAATATTGGGCCGTGCGTGAAGCAGTCTCGATCATGGATGTTGGCACGCTAGGCAAGATTGTGGTCTCTGGGCCAGACGCCTTGCCATTCCTAGAAAAAATTTACCCGACCGATATTGCTAGCATTCGCACCGGGCGCTCGCGCTATGTGCTGCTGTTAGATGAGCGTGGGTTTGTGATGGATGATGGGCTGGTTTGCAAAGAATCAGACACGCGCTACATCTTGTCGCTAACGTCTGGTGGGTCTAGCCATTCTGAAATGTGGCTGCGCGACTGGGCTGCAAGCGGTCCGTATGATGTACGCATTATCAATCAAACGATGTCGCTCGGTGCCATTAATGTAACTGGGCCTTATACCAATGAACTGCTCAAGCGAGCTGGTTTAGAGAAGCCAATGCGCTTTATGCGGCATGGGAAAGCAACCATCGCGGGCGTAGATTGCCACGTGTTCCGGCTCAGCTTTACAGGTGAGACTTCATACGAACTGCACCATCCGTTGAAAGACTCGGTCAAGCTTTGGCGGGCATTGCTAGACCTTGGGCAGGATCTGGGCATCAAGCCGCACGGCTTAGAAGCGCTCACGCGGTTACGCCTTGAAAAAGGCCACATTATCATTGGGCAAGATACCGATCTAGACTCCACGCCGCGCCGTATCCATCATGATTGGATGGTCAAGATGAACAAAGGTGCCGACTTTATTGGCCGCCAAGCGCTGTTGCGCACCAACGCCATCGAACTCGACAAAATGTTAGTTGGGTTTGAAATGGACACCCGTGAAGAACCAAACGAAGGTGACACCATCTGGGTCGGTGAAGAGTATGTTGGCTACATCACCTCCCGGACGTATTCGCCCATCCTCGATAAATCTGTCATGTTGGGGTGGCTGTTTTACCAAGACGGTGAACTGCCAACTGATGTGACGATCAAAGGCCGCCCCGCAAAACGCGTGGACGTGCCATTCTATGACAAGGAGGCCGCCCGTGCTCGCGCTTAATCGACTCGACACCACGCGCATCATCGCCACCCCGGCCGCATTAGATGCCGCCGCTTATACCAAAGACGCTGTGGTCATCCGCATTGCGCCAGACGAAGCGTTGGTTATCCCAGCGCAACCTGACCTTACCGTGGCCGATGAACACGCCATTGTGTTGCAAGACTCGGCTTGGTCTGGCGTTTGGGTCAGTCCAGAAAAAGCGGCTGACATTCTAGAACGACACTGTGAATGGGAAGCCCCAGCCGCCCTGCCTGCGCAAGCACAAGGCGCGGTGGCTGGCATTCCAACCAAGTTTTACTTTGATACTGACCGCGTTTTAGTGGTGATTCCGTCACCCTATCAACGGGAGTTCGAACACAGGATTTAAGGAGAGAGATAGAGGACGCGCTACGCGCTAGGGAAGAGAGGTAGAGATCTTATGCACTAGCTCAAGAGCTCGAAGATAAGGTTTCTTGCTCTCTACTCTTTTCTCTCTTCTTCCCAAAGGGACATTATGAACGAATTCATGGAAAAACGGGTCGACTTCAAATGGAGTGAACCCAAGAAAACTTACGATGTCATCATTATTGGTGGCGGGGGGCATGGCCTCTCTACGGCATATTATTTGGCAACGCGGCATGGCATTACCAATGTTGCCGTGTTGGAACGCAAATACATCGGTGGCGGGAATTCTGGTCGTAATACGACCGTTATCCGCGCGAACTATGGCATTCCAGAAGCGGTGAAGTTTTATCAACGCAGCGTCGATTTGTACGAATCGCTGGAAGATGAAACCGAGCGCTGGCTGATGCACAAAAAGAAGGGCATTCTTTGGCTAGCCCACAGCGAAGCAGCGGTACGCCAAGAGCGGGCGCGCGCAGACGTGAACACGGCCTTTGGTGCCGATACCACTTACATTACGCCGAAAGAAGTTAAAGAACTTGTGCCAGAAATTGACCTGAGTGGGGGCAATTTGTTCCCGGTGATGGGCGGTTCTTATCATGCGGCTGGCGCAACTGCGCGGCATGATCGCGTCAACTGGGCCTTGGCCGAAGGGGCAATGAAGCGCGGTGCGCACGTGCATCAACGCACAGAAGTGATTGACCTCATCAAGAAAGGCAACAAAGTGATCGGTGTCAAAACCAATAACGGTGATATGTATGCCGATGTGATCATGAGCGCGGTTGGGGGACACGTCACGCGGCTGACCGATATGGCCGGTTTCCGGATTCCAATTCGTAGCCATCCATTGCAGGCACACGTGACCAACCACTACGCCCGCACATTCCATCCGATTGTGGCATCGACCAGCCTGCTATTTTATGTCTCACAAACGGCGCGTGGCGAAATGCTGATGGGCGCTGAAATTGACCGTCAGCCGAGCTACAACTATCGCTCTGGACATCATTACTTACAAAGTTGCTCGTTCCGTGCGGCCACGCTGTTACCGTTCTTACGGAAGCTGCGCATCCTGCGCCAGTGGACGGGTATTTGTGACATGAGCCCTGACTATTCGCCAATTATGGGCAAGACGCCAATGGATAATTTCCTGATCACCACGGGCTGGGGCACTTGGGGCTTCAAGGCGATTCCGGTTGGTGGCGAAACAATGGCCGAGCTGATTGCCACAGGCAAAACGCCAGACCTAATCAAACCATTCGCGCTAGATCGCTTCCGCAAAGACCGCACCAAAGCCGATCGCGGGTCTGCGGGCACACACTAAGAGGTAGAAGGTTTTTAGGTGATAGGTATAGATGGGAACCTTTTACCTCATACCTGCCACCTTTTACCTTTTTGACCGAAGGGAGAACTATGAGTTTACGTATTACTTGTCCAAACTGTGGCACGCGCCCAGTACATGAATTCAATTATGGCGAAGTGCCATCACCGCCAGCTGACTTGACCGCAGCTGATGACATCGATTTTGACCGTGCGTTTATGCGCAACAATACGCAAGGGATCCAAACCGAAGCGTGGTTTCACGTCTATGGCTGTCGGCGTTGGACGTATCTACGCCGCGATACAGAAACAGATGTTGTAGTTGAGGTGTTAGACGCGCCGTA
>JAHDBW010000222.1 GCA_020630175.1 Anaerolineales bacterium | reverse complement strand
TTCCAGATTGCCCTCTAGACATCAAGTCGCGCAGGCAACACCGGCGACAAAGGGATCCCTAGCCCAACGGGCTTCCCCACAAATGCTAGCCTGACGGCTTTAGCCTCAGGCGACCACCACAATGCCATCAGCCTAGCCCAACGGCTCAGATCACAAAAAAGACGGATGCCAAAATTTTAGGAGGCGCATCTGGCGTAGTTTGCGTGTTCAACCGCGCCCGCCACTGCTGCACGCGGTGCAACCAGTCTGGGCCAGATAAGAATTCTAGCAACTGGTCTGTAAGCTGTTCCGCTTCGGTTGGCGTATTCTCACGCTGGACGTCTGCAATGAGATCAACATACGTTAACCGCACTAGCGACTGTGTCTCGAGGCTAACCGTGGTCAGGTCAATATCACTTAACGCGCTGAGGGCATAGTCCAGTGCGGCATATGGATCGCCTAGCGCCAAAGCAGCTTTGGCCATGCCATAGTAAGCCCCTGCCGCATAGCGTTTGCGATTTAGCACACTTCGGAAATTTTCTAACGCTAGGTCATACTGACCCAATTCAGTCTGCGCGGCGGCAAGTAACAACGGCAAAGCTGAATGCTGCGCGCCTGCCCGCCGCGCACGTTGGTAGCCTGTTGCAGCCCCTTCATAGTCTTTGCGCGTGTAGGCGTCTAAGGCTTGGCCTAGCGACCGCACCAGCACGTTGCTAAGCGCCCGCTGATTTAGCAATGCTTCAGACTGCGCAATATCATCTGGCAGACTATTGTCTGTGTCCATGTCTAGCAAGGAGGAAGAAACCCGCGTTAAGGCCCGTTCAAGCGCCCAATCTAAGGGTGAAGCTGGTAACGTTGCCGCTGATTGCAGCCGCTGATCTTCTGCTGGTGAGCCAAACAGTTGCGTTGTTTCCTGCGTGCCGCTCACGCTAGAGGGGCGGCTTACTGGCGGCAGTGGCAACACTGCGCCGCCTGTTTTGAGCGTATTCAACGCGATAAACACGTCTTTTGAGGCAGGGTGCAACTTTTGCGCTTGCAAGATCGCCTGATGCGCCGCGTCCGTATTGCCTAGCTGCTGCTGTAAATGCGCGACAGCCAAGCATTCGCTAGCCGCGTTGCGCGCATTGCCTGAGGCTCGGTAAAGTTCGCACAGCGCTTGGCGGGCTGAGATCAACGTTGGTTCTGCTTCGGCGGCGTTGAGGTAGCTCAATAACGCTTGGTTATTAATCCCCTGCTGCCGATACCGGCGGCCTAACGCAACATAAGCCTCGGCGGCTTTTGCAGGCTGATTCAGTTCGGTGTAAATGAAGCCTAACCGACCTAATGCACCTACGGCCTCTGGTGCGATGAGTGACGCTTGGCGGTAATAACTTAGCGCTTTGGGTAAATTTTGCTTTTGGAGGTAAACCAGCCCAATGCTGGTGAGCGCGGTGTAGTCTGAAGGGCGAGATCGCAGCGCTTGCTCATAGGCGACAAGCGCATCTGCCCAGTCTTGTTCCCAAGCATGCAGATGGCCGGCGCGCATTGCTGAATTGTAATCGAGCGGATCTATGGCCATTGAAGAATAACGTACCGTTACTTACATGTTGAATTAGGCGTTTATTCTAACACCGCGCCACCAAGCAAGTGTGCCAGCACAGCCTTTTGGGCATGCAGCCGATTATGGGCTTGTGGAAACAGCAGTGAGTTTGGTGCATCTGCGGCGGCGTCGGTAATCTCTTCACCACGGTGCGCAGGCAGGCAGTGCATAATCACCGCATCGGCATTTGCGTGTTGCATCAGGTCTAGATTGAGCTGATATGGCGGGAAGACCTGTAGGCGTTTGGCGGTCTCGGCTTCTTGCCCCATGCTGGTCCACACATCGGTGTACACAATATCGCTGCCGGTTACGGCTTCAATTGGATCTACATATGGTGCAAACGTGGCACCGTTGCGTTCTGCGCGTTCACTAATCAGGTCCATTTCTTCTTCTGAAAGATGATAGCCCTCAGGGGCCGCAATGCGCACATTGAGGCCCAAGACTGCGCTCAGAATAAGCAGAGAGCGGGCAACGTTATTGCCATCCCCAACGTAGGTTAGCGTGCGCCCAGTTGGGTTATCAAATGCTTCTAGAATAGTAAGTGCGTCTGCAATGGCTTGTGACGGGTGATGCGTGTCTGAAAGCCCATTGATAATGGGAATACTGCCGTGCTCTGCGAGCTCTAACAGGCTGTTATGGTCAAACACACGCGCCATTACGCCGTCTACATAGCCAGACAAAACGCGGGCAACATCGGCCACAGTTTCGCGCTTGCCAAGCCCAATTTCTGCGGGGGAAAGCGAGAGCGATTTACCACCTAAGTGCATCATCCCAATTTCATAAGAGACACGCGTACGCAGGCTAGGCTTTTCAAAAACCAATGCCAGAATTTTCCCAGCCAGAATAGGGTCATTTCCACCAGCCATATAGTCGGCCTTAAGCCGCTGGGCTAAACGGAGTAATCCACGCAGATTTTTATCAGACCAATCGTCTAAGGAAATAAAATGTGACATAGTGACGGGACGTTGTTTTTGTTGTCTAAGTGTTATAAGCCGCTGCAGATCGGTACTGTGTTACCGAAAGAGACTAGCCTTAGCGCTTTAGTTTCTACTGAGAATTGAGTGCGCAGCGCAACCAACGAAGAGATGCAAGGTGTTGGAAAAAAAATAATGTTCTACACAGTACCTCTAGGAGAGACTACATAGAACATTATTTGTGGGCAGGACAGGAGTCGAACCTGCGACCCCCTCGGTGTAAACGAGGTGCTCTAACCAGCTGAGCTACCCGCCCGTTAGCAAAATTATAGCAGAAGAGTTGGGTATTCCGCTATAGCATCTTGAAGTTTTGGCAGACTTGCACAGTTTGCAGGCTGATAAAACTTTATTGTCAGAGAGCGAGTAACGGTACGCTTTGTTCAAATTACAAAAATTCAATATAGTTTGTGCTATATTGGTTTAGACTGCAATTATTTTTGAGGACACTTATCCCCATGTACAGAGATCAAATTCGCCAAGCCTATGATGATTTGTCGCCATCATTTCAAGTCTTGGCAAAATTTTTATTAGACCATACCTACGAGGCCGCATTTATGAACGCCTCGCAATTGGCGCTTCATTTAGATGTAGACCCAGCAACGGTTGTGCGCTTTGCGCAGCGGTTAGGCTATCCTGGGTTCCCTGAATTATTAGGTGAGATCCGTTCTGAAGTTCAAGATGATTTGCAACGCTACACGCAACCGTCTGAGTTCACAACTGATCCAGCCTCTGTGGCACTTGCCGCACTGCGCCGTGAGATCAACAATCTTGAGCTCATGGAACGCTCTATGAAGCCGCGCAACATCAATAAGTTCACAGAAAAAGTGGGCAACGCCAGCAGCGTGCTGATTGTTGCCGAAGGAAGCGGCCATGCGCTGGGGCAACTGTTCTCGCACCAGCTAAACAGCATCGGCATCAACGCGCACACCATTTCGCCTAGCCCGGCTTCTGTGGCAGCAACGCTTTCTGCAATGAGCCCAGACGATGTTGTCATTGGCATCGCCGAAACTTCAATTTGCCAAGATGTGGCCCACGCCATTCGGCTTGCGCGCCATCGCGGTATTTACACGGTTGGGATTGCTGGTTCCACCACTTGGCCAGTTGCAACTGCCGCTGAGCTGCTGCTCACCGCGCCAAACACTAGCGCAATCCGCACGCCAGACTTCCCAGCCCTGATGACGTTACTCTCAACGTTGTATCAAGCCTTATGGGTTAGCACGCAAGAGCGCCAGCTTGCCAAAGAAAAAGCTTACAGCGCTATGCTACGTAGCTTCACGCAATTACGTAACAATGAAAATCATCCAGACATGCCAGACCGGCTGACCGAACGCCCACAAGCTGCCAATGGCTTTGGGATTAGCGTCTAAACAAACGCGCTCTTACAGACTTAACTAAAAAAGACCGTCCTGATCAATCAGGACGGTCTTTTTGGTTAAGCGTTGTTGTAACTCAGCTTTATTCGCTATCTTTATCTTTCTTGATGGTGTCAAACACCTTGGTTGCCGCAGCTACCATTCCAGAAACATCGTTCATGTTTGCCGGTAAGATCATGGTGTTGCTCTTGCCAGCGATTTTACCGAACTCACCGAGGTATTGTTCCGCAACGCGCAGGTTTACAGCGTCCATCCCGCCAGGCTCGTTGATTGCCGTTGCAATTTCACGAATCCCAGCTGCGGTTGCTTTTGCAACGGCTTCAATTTCACTTGCACGCCCTTGCGCTTCATTGATCCGGCGTTGTTTTTCACCTTCAGAACGCGCAATCAGTTCAGAACGTTCACCTTCTGCGCGGTTCATCACTGCTTGTTGATCACCTTCAGACTCAGCAATGGTTGCCCGTTTTTCACGTTCAGCACGCATTTGCTTTTCCATTGCGTCTTTAATACTTTGCGGTGGCACGATGTTCTTCACTTCGTAGCGCGTTACTTTCACGCCCCAAGGGTCAGACGCCGCGTCTACTGCCAACACAATATCAGTGTTGATGCGGTCACGTTCTTCAAAAGTTGTGTCTAGTTCCAACTTACCAATAATCGAACGCATGGTGGTTTGCGCAATTTGAATTGACGCGAACAGGTAATTATCAATCCCGTAAGACGCGTTGTACGGATCAAGCACTTGTAGGTACAGCACGCCATCAACTTCGACAGAGATGTTATCTTGCGTAATACACGTTTGCGGCGGTACGTCTAGCGCTTGTTCTTTGAGCGTGTGTCTGTAAGAAATACGGTCTACAAACGGAATCAGGATATGCAGCCCAGCAGTGAGCGTTTTATTGTATTTACCCAAGCGCTCTACGATAAACGCGGACCGTTGCGGCACAATGCGAATCGTTCGTAGGAATATGATGAAAATAAACCCGATAACGAGCAGTAAAAAAATAGTTCCAGCATTAAACATAGTGAGTATCTCCCTTTATATATAAGATGTGGATTGTTTGTTATTTACGTTCGACAAGCAAGCGAATACTTTTGCGGCCGGTAATCAGCACGCGTTCGCCCGGTTCTAGCACTTGTGTGGATTCAGCCTGCCATTCTGCCCCTTTGAAGCGCACTTCACCAGGGTCTTCTGCTGTAATCAGCTTGGTCACTTCGGCTTCACGGCCAACGACATCATCTTCATCGTTATGCTCGTGGCTTTTCATGAGGCGGCCTTTGAACCACTCTGCAACGTAGTGGCGTAGCAATACTAAAGACAGTAACGACGCGACAAGAAAAACCAGCAGTTGGACGTTGAGCGACATTGGAATAACCAACGAGAGTAACGCGGTTACCCAAGCCCCGATCCCAAAAAAGATAATGACTAAGCCTGGCACAATCAGTTCGGCAAACAGTAAGCCCAACCCGATCAAAAACCAGAGTAGCGCAGGATTATTCATAATAGTCTCCATAGGCAATCTCCTTTTATCTAGCAATGTATAGAAGTATTGTAACGTGTTAAGTAGGAAACAGTATCTTAGATTTCAGGAGTACATAGGCAAACTGCAGCTGTCATAACGAACTTCATACCAACAACCGTTGCTGCAAGAGGTGTGCAGCCCGGTCTGTCATCCATACTTATGATTATTTCCAACAGCATTTGATCACACATCTCAGTCGCAAAAGAAGCGCTCTCCCAGCAGTCCAGCGCTATACTAGAGACGCTAAATCAGATCACCACACACATTTATACCTATGACAAAACCAAATATCATTCTCGTTCTTGTTGATGACATGGGCTTTGCTGA
>JAHDBW010000221.1 GCA_020630175.1 Anaerolineales bacterium | reverse complement strand
AAGCAAAATAAAGAGGAATTGTTATCTTTGGTTTGAAGATAGATAATAAGCGTAATGAAACACGTTTTATTTTTATTTCTAGATGGTGTGGGGTTAGGCAAAAATGATCCTGAGCACAATCCATTTGCAACGGCGCACCTACCAACGCTCAAGCAACTGATAGCTGCCGACTGGTTCGATACCGCCACAGCCACCCACAATGCCAACGCGAGTTTCATTCCAACCGATGCCAATCTAGGCATTACAGGCCGGCCACAGTCGGCCACGGGACAGGCCACTATTGTCACTGGCAAAAATGTATCTGCCGCAATTGGCGAACATTACGGCCCAAAGCCTAACCCAGCAATTAGAGCCATTTTGCAACAGGAAAACGTGTTCAAAACGCTGATCCAGCAGCAAAAATTGGTGCGGCTCGGGAAGGCGTATCCACCCGGATACTTTGAAGCAATCGCCAGTGGCAAGCGGCTACATTCTGCCATTCCAACCGCAGCAGTTGCCGCCGGTGTAAAAATCCCAACCCTACAAGACTACATTGCTGGCTTCGCCTTTGCAGATGATTACACGGGACAAATCTGGCACGATAAGCTTAATATCCCAAATGCGCCTATCTACACCCACGCTGAGGCCGGTAAACGGATGGCAGCGCTCAGCCAGCAAACGCACTTATTGTTTTACGAACACTGGCTCACAGACTATATTGGCCACAAACGTAACATGCCGGGTGCTATCAAGCAGCTCGAAGATTTTGATGCCGTATTAACCGGCATACTTGCCCACTGGGATTATGAAAACGGGTTGATCATTGTCTCGTCTGATCACGGGAATATGGAAGATTTAAGCGTGAGAACCCATACGCGCAACCAAGTTCCCACCTTATTGATTGGGGCTAACCAGCAACACTATGCCAAGTCAGTTGTCGACTTAACTGACCTGACGCCGCTAATCTTGGCACACCTAACCTCATGAGCCGCACCCCCATCGACCCCAGCCAATACTATCTAATACCGCGCCGGGCCGTTAAGCGGCTGCTTGTTTTCCTCGTTTTATGCCTGACGTTGCTGTATGCATTCCGAACTTCCTGGCTACCCGGCATTGGAACATACCTCGTGCATACAGAGCCGCCACGCCAAGCGGATGCCATTATCGTTTTAGGCGGCGGTGGCAGTGGAGATCGTGAGCTCACGGGTGCGCGCCTGTTTCATGAAGGCTATGCGCCGCAACTGTACACCACGGGATCTAAAGTGGGCCTGAGCGGGTTGGAAGAAATTACATGGGCGTTCTTATCGCGTAGAGAGTTGATGGAGTTAGGCGTACCGGGTGCTAATATAACGAGGCTAGAAAACAGCGGCAGCACCTGTACCGAAGCCGTTGAAACCCATGCAATTTTGAAAGCGGATGGTGTCGAAACTATTTTGCTGGTAACCGATCCGTTTCATACTTTTCGTGCTGCCCGACTTTTCGAGAACACATTTGAAGACTCAGACATTACGATTGTGCCAATTGCAGCCGATCCTTCTTGGTTTGTCGCCGAGCTATGGTGGACAAATCCAGTAGGCTTAAATGCAGTTGCTAGCGAATATATGAAACTTGCTTACTTCTTTTTCGTAGGGTGTTGGGAATGAACGAAACAAAACCATCCCGTCCAAAGCGGCCATATAGCTTAGTTATTGCCAGTATGTTGTTATTAGTACAGGCCTCACTCTTCAGCGTTTTGGTCTTATCTTCTATCGAAGAAATTACACAAATGAGCCTATTCCAAGAGCTCACCAACGCGCTAGACACGGTTGACGTTACGCGCATTTTAGACGCGCAAGACCCCGCCAGTGATGATCTCGTTGAACGTGCCCTGCTAGCCATGACATGGGCTGTACTGGCCTTATTATCGCTTGTTTGGGCCATTGGCTTATTCCGCGTAAGCGCCCGCGCCTGGATTGGCGCAATGATCGATCAAGGCGTTGTGCTCAGTTGGGGCATCTATGACTATCTGACAGGCCAAATTCAGCCAATTGATTATTTATTTATTTTCCTTGCCGTGAGCGCAGTATTGTTTCTAAACCAAATCGATACACAACACGCGTTAAGCGCAGAACAAGCCATGCTTGAAAGCCAAATGGGGAAACACGCCAACGGATGAGCACGCCACAAGCCGATTTAGACTTACTCAAAGAATACGAACCCGTATTGCTCTTTACCAAAGGGGAGCAGTTTTTCCCAATGCAGGTCGAGCCGTATATCGACCGTTGCTCTCTGTGGGAAGCCATTGACGGGGAAAACAACCTGATGGTGCCAGAAGGGCACCTAAATAAGAAAACGCTCGCCCGCGCCCAACCGTCTACTGTAGATACCGTGCAATACATGCGGTTTGCAGAGCCACTCTCCTACCGCGCCTTAGCCAACTATCTGCGGAAACATAAGCGGGGCTTCCGGCCATCGCAAGGCCGCTTAGCACGCGTTGGGCTTGGCGCCCGGCTGCTAGACACGCTGTTCTCTATCACGCTGATTCTGCGCGGCCGCGTTCCGGGCGGCACGCACGCCTCAGCCCATCTGCGCTACTTAGAGATCATGGATCAGCAGGAAGACTATAGCTACTACGGGCGGGTGCTGCACGAACATGGCTATACCGTGTTGCAATATTGGTATTTCTACTGCATGAATGATTGGCGCTCTGGTTTCAATGGTGTCAATGACCACGAAGCAGACTGGGAACATGTTGCCATCTATTTAGCAGAAGATAGCGATAATCAGCTGCGTCCTGAGTGGGTAGCGTATTCTTCGCATGATTTTGCTGGCGATGATTACCGCCGCCGCTGGGATGACCGTGAATTAACCATCGTAGAAAACACGCACCCCGTGGTGTACATTGGCGCTGGCTCACATGGCGCTTACTTCCAGTCTGGCGAGTATTTGCACGAGGTTGCCATTCCATTTAGTGGCGTATTGCAGCGTCTTATCCGGCCGTTGCAATACTTTTGGCAAGTCACGCTGCGGCAACAAGCCTTTGACAACACGCCAGACCGCACGCTCGGGCTGCTTACCGTGCCTTTTGTAGATTACGCCCGTGGCGATGGCCTTAGCATTGGCGTCACCCAAGATAAACAATGGACTGCAAACTTAATTCCACATTCGCCGGGCCGTAGTTTTCACGCACCCTATGCGTGGATTGAAGAATATCGGGGCTTATGGGGCCTGTACGCACGGGATCCAGTCGCTGGTGAAAATGCGCCGGCTGGGCCAAAGTTCCAACGTGACGGCACCGTTCGGCAACCGTGGTTCGATCCTTTAGGCTGGGTAGGCTTGGGCAAAGTTCCGCCACGGGCTAATCGGCGCTCGATGGTGCTCACGCGGATAGAAGCCGCCTATGCACGGATTACGCAAAGCGAAGAGAACCTACGCACAAAAGAAATTACTCTGTATCAATTGTGGACCGAAGCGCAGGCCATTAAGAACCTGCCGCATTTGCAAACGCGCTATCGCGAGCATCTGCGTGAAATTGCACAGCTAGAATTTGAAGTCAAACAGGAACAAGCCCAGATTACAGAAGATCGCGCCATGGCCGAAGCCCTACAAGATCTGGGGCACCAGATAGATCAAGGCTTAGGTCCCGCCCCGCGAGATCACCTGTTCCGTCCACTAAAACCAGTGACAGAACAAGGTGCCCAGCTTGGCCGTTTAGCAGAAACTTGGGCCGCTGTCAGCATGGGCGTGCTTATCTTGAGCAGCATTTTATTAGTGGTGTTTGCCCCTAATTTGTGGATTGTTAGCCTGCTAGCAGTGGTAGGCGTCACAATGTTTATTGAAGCCCTCTTTCGGCGGCAGGCGCGCCGGTTGGTACAGCGCGTGGTGATTTTGCTTAGCGTAGTAGGCGCTGGGATTTTGTTCGCAGAGTTCTTTACCCTTGCCTTGGTGTTAGCCGCCATCAGCTTGGGAATCTTTGTGATTATTGAAAATTTAAGTGAGTTAGTTCAATCTCGTTCCTAAGACCTAAGAACTTTAGTCAACCAGTATTTTATGCTGAATAAATATCAACTGCCACATTTTTTACAGCAATAATTGCGTTACATATCATGCAAAATTGCGTGGAAACAGAAGGTATCTTGACGAAACATTAAGATATGCCCTAAAAATCAAACTTTCTGCAATTTTGCTTGTGGGATTTATAGCACGCGTAACAAACTATACGTACCTACAAGTAAACCCATAGAAACACATATGTTTACAACACCGGTAATTGGATATATTAGGTATGCATCTTCCTCAACTCCAACCCAATTACCCCATTTCCCTGAGAGAGTCGTCTTACCCAACGGCTCTCTCTCTCTTTAACCAGACCTTACCGTTCAGACACAGTCAGGTCATCAAAATGAACTTCAATGCCGCCGCGTTTGTAGCTATGCACAAATAGGCCGATGTCTCCAGTTGTGAGCGTTGCATCTTGGTGCTCAGCAACTAAATTACTGTCTACTTCTAAGCGCAATACGCCTTGCGCACAGGTCACATCCAACGTGTACTGATCCGCAAAAAACGGAATCGCAGACGATGTATCCTGACTTTCAAATATGGTCTGCTCGCCATTATGAATGAGTGCAAGAATGTAACCACCGGCTGGGGCTACTTCAAATAAATACGTGTTCTGTGGGTCCTGATAATTGCACAACACACCAAAGCCTAGTTCGCGTGCCTCGCTTTTATTTTCTGCCGTTACCGTGACCCCAATATTTTCATAAGGGCCGCTGTTGCTCTGGCCCCATAACAAGAGGCGGCGGCTTTCAGCCCGGATGACATACTTATCATCTAAGTAAGTCAGGTAACCATCAATGTCCTCACTAATTTGCCATCCGCTCCGCGCATTAGAAAACCCATCCTGAAACAACACGCCCTCTGGCAAGTCTGGCTGGCAGCCTGCCAGAAAAACACCTAGTACAAACACCCAGCTTAGCGCTGGCAAAGTATTTCGAAAGAAAGTCTTAAATAAAGTGGTCATCTTACTCATTTTTGAATTGAAAATTTTATTTTTAGTGTAGCATCGGAATATGCGAAATTTATTCAAACTCTCTTTACTGGTTGTCGCCAGCGGATTGTTAGCCGCTTGTGGCAGCAGTCCACCCGCAGAGGTAGTGGTTGAAGTGCTTCCAACGGTCGCAGATCTAGCCCCAGCAGAAATCACAACCGATCCGACCGCCGTAGAGGTTGTTGCGCCCACACTGGCACCAACAGAAACAAGCGCACCGGCCGAAACTGCCACGCCAGTCCCAACAGATACTCCTGTTGCAACTGTTGCACCAACGTCACCCGCATGGCGCTATGCAAATTCAGGCCCAGCGCCACAGGACTTTCTTAGTGAACCATGGATCAACACCGACCAACCCATCCATCTTGCTGATCTTGAAGGCAAAGTTGTACTAGTTGAATTCTGGACCTTTGGTTGAATTAACTGCCAACGCGTGATTCCCTCGTTGAGGGAATGGTATTCAACATATGGCGGAGACGACTTCGAAATTATTGGCGTGCATTATCCTGAATTCAACTTTGAAAAGGATTACAACAATGTGGTCAATGCAGTGGCAGAATTTGGCATTGAATATCCAGTAGTGCTGGATAACAATCGTATTATCTGGGGCGGCTGGCGGCAGCGCTACTGGCCCACAACCTATCTATTAGATAAACAGGGCAACATTCGGTATCAGCATATTGGTGAAGGAGGCTATGAAGAAACCGAACGCGCAATCCAAGCGTTGATTGCCGAAGAGTTTGACAGTCAATAAA
>JAHDBW010000220.1 GCA_020630175.1 Anaerolineales bacterium | reverse complement strand
ACAATGTCAGCGCCCGCATCGGCGTGTGAGACCGCGACTTGTTGCAAAATGTCGAGCGTTTCATCGTTGAGCACGTACCCAGAATCATCCAAAATGCCGCAGTGACCGTGATCGGTGTATTCACACAAGCACACATCTGTTACTACGAGTAAGTCTGGCGCAGCCGCTTTGATAGCCTGAATAGCCTGCTGCACAATGCCGTCGATGGCAAAGTTTTCCTCGCCAACAGGATCTTTGCTGGCTGGAATACCAAACAGCATCACGCCAGAAATCCCGAGCGCGGCAATCTCTTTGGCTTCGGCAGCCAGCTGATCAACAGACAGGCGATACTGCCCCGGCATCGAGCTGATTTCGGTGCGGACGTTTTCTCCATGTTGAATAAACAGCGGATAGATAAAATCGGCAGCGGACAGCGTGTTTTCACGCACCATCCGGCGCAACGTAGGCGTGTGACGGAGTCGTCTAGGTCGAATTTGCATAAGGGTTAGTTGGCTCTTTAGGATCGTTATTCGTTACTATTTATCGGCGCGGCGTTGCGGACCATTGCGTCGATAAGTCCGTTGAGTGACGCCACATCTGCAATCAGCGGCAGGTCACCAAATAAGGTTTCGTAAGCGGCGGCAGTGGTGTTGCCAATCGCGATGTGGCGCACCGTTTGGTCGTACCACAGCACTTGCGCTAAGGCTTGATCTTGATCGACCAACGCAAAGAAATTTTCTACACAAGATGGACTTGTGAAGGTTACAAAATCCACACCCGCTTGCAGCGCTGCAATGTGCGCGGCGCTGGGCATGGCCGGAATAGTGTCATAAATTGGGACATCGTACACGTCTGCGCCAGCGCTTTTGAGCGTGCTGACAATGTCTGGCAACCCTTTTTTAGAGCGCGGCAGCATAATGTACTGGCCCGTTACATCGCCTAATGCGTCGGCTAATGCTTGGCCGCTGGCGGTTTCCGGCATTAGGTCGGCAGTGAGGCCATAGTGTTGTAGCGCTTTGCGGGTCGCTTGCCCAATCACGCCGATTTTGGGGTGCGTCAGTTGGTCTGGCTGAGCCAGCGCAAAGAAGGTGTGCACCGCATTGACGCTTGTAAACAGCACCCAGTCAAACGAGGTGATGCGCTCGCAATAATGCTGCACCACATGGCCGTTGATTGGCTGTGTTTCAATTACAGGAAACGCCAGCGGCACCGCAGCAAAGCGCGTCAACTTGTCTGCAAACTCAGCATATTGATGCGCCGCACGGGTGATGACGATGCGTTTGGCCTTGAGTGGCGAAGTCACGACGTGTAATCCGTAATGCGTAATGCGTATTTTGGTGCTTTGCGGTTAGGGTATTGTCTCTGTCTTAAGTCCACAATCGTGCAGAGGCTATATCTTTTGCGCAACGGCCAGTCCAAACAGCGATACGCATTACACATTACGCATTCCCTTTGACTTCAGCCAAAATTTCACCCGCGCCCTGCGCCAACACATCTTGCGCCACAGCGTTGCCGAGGGCTATTGCGTCGGTGCCAGTTGCGGTGGCGGTTAGCGATTGTGTGCCGTCTGGATGGTAGACCGCCCCAACTAATGTGAGTTGGTCATCATGTTGTGTGGCATAGGCAGCCACGGGAACGGCGCAGCCGCCGCCGAGGGCGTGTAAAAAGACGCGTTCGGCAGTGACACAGGCGCGGGTTGCAGCGTGATCGATAACGCTGAGCGCATTCAACGTGGCGGCATCGCCAGCGCGACATTGGATGCCGATGGCGGCTTGACCCGGTGCAGGCAGCATGGTGTTTAGGTCTAAATATTCGGCAATATGCGCGTGCATGTCGAGGCGTTCAACGCCAGCGGCGGCGAGCACTATGGCGGCGTATTGGCCGACTTCACATTTACGAATGCGTGTGGGCACATTGCCCCGAATCGATTGAATTTCTAAGTCTGGGCGCTGGGCTTTGAGCTGCGCTCCACGGCGTAAACTGCTGGTGCCAACAATTGCGCCTTGCGCTAGGTCGGCCAAGGTTGAGCCAATTAGCACGTCGGCCGGATTAGCCCGTTTGCCAATTGCACCAAGTGTGATCCCGTCCGGGTTTTCAACGGGCAGGTCTTTCAAAGAATGAACCGCGATGTCCACCCGACCATCTAATAAGGCCGCTTCTAGCTCTTGGGTAAACAAGCCTTTACCGCCAATTTCAGGCAACGGTTTGTCCAGCACTTTATCGCCTTTGGTGACAAATTCCACCACTTCACACTGTAAGTCTGACCAAGCAGCTTCGAGTGCAGTTTTGATATGGTGCGTTTGCCAAAGCGCAAGCTTGGAACGACGGGTGCCGAGTTTTAGGATCATAGGTGTAAGGTGTCAGCGATCAGGTAACAGGCGTCAGCTTTTGAGCTGGGTCATCCATTTAGTTAGGACAGGATCAGCCTTCATGAAAATGCTCAGGAATCTCTATCTCTAGCGCAGCGTTCTCTATCTCTCTTCTTCCAAATCAAAGAGCGTGTGCACAGATTTGACGAGGTCGCTTTCTGCACGGCTGGCGCGTAGGTGTTCAGTGGGTTGATGCAGCAGGTTGTTGACGAGGGCTTTGGTGAGTGCATCAATGCGTTTTTTGTCGGCCTCTGGTAGATGATCAAGATCATTGAGTGCGCGTTCTAGCTGCACTTGGCGCACGCTTTCAACCTTCTTACGCAGTTTAGAGATGGTTGGGCGTACGGCCACTTGCTGCAATTCCGTTTGGAACGCATCTAGCTCTTCGGCGATGATCGTTTCAACGTGCGGGATCTGATTGCGCCGTTGTTCAAGCGCGCCATCTAAGTGGCTTTTGAGCGTGTCGATATCGGCTACAGTCACGCCCGGTAAGTCCTGCACACTGGCTTCGATATCACGCGGCACGGCCATATCTACCAGCAACAGCGGCGTTTGACGTTGGGCTGTCGCGGCAGTCACTATATCGGTTGTAATCACAGGCAGCATGGCCCCCGTGGCCGAAAGCACCACATCCACATCAGCTAGCAGATCCGGCAGCGTTTCCCATGGATGGGCCTCACCGGCGTGGCGAGCGGCTAACACTTGCGCCGTTTCATTGGTGCGATTGATGAGGCTAATGCGGCCAACTTTATGCTTACGCAATTGCTTGAGCGCTAAGCGGTTCATTTCGCCCGCCCCCACTAGCAATACATGTTTATCTTCAAATGTTCCGAGCTGTTTCTTTGCTAAGCGCACTGCAACGGAGCTAATACTGGCCGCATTGCGGCTAATTTCTGTCTCAGCGCGGGCGCGTTTGCCAGACCGGATAGCGGTATTGAACAAGGCTTTGAGCCACATGCCGGCACCGCGTTGTGAAATTGCGTCTTCAAAGGCACGCGTGACTTGCCCCAAGATTTGCGGCTCGCCCAACACTTGCGACTCTAATCCAGCTGCCACCCGGCACAGATGTGGCGCGACGGCGGCGTCTGTGTGCGCAACGATATAAGGGGCAACAGCGTCTGGCGTGGCGGCGTGGGGCTGGGTTAGCAGGCCGGTCAATGCGTTGACGGCGTCAGTGGAGTCAAGGGTGTTGGCATCGTAGGCACCATACAACTCAATGCGGTTGCAGGTGGCCAGAATAGACATTTCTGCCAACCCCACCGTTTCAAAAGCAGCATAGATCGCATCTAACTGCTCCGCACTAAATGCGTACGGTTCACGCACGGCCACTGGTGCCGTTTGATGGCTGAGCTCAACGCAAGCGTAGTGCAGCTTAGCCATGCGTCTCGTATTCTCCGGCCATTGCCAGTTGCACGGTATTGAGCAGTTGATTGATGCGCCGCACAAAGCGCACGTTAGAGTCCGGCTTCACGCGGGTATTTTCTGGGAGTTCAAGCGCGACTTCTAAGAGCGTGTCGCGAAAGTACATCATCGCTTCGGTAATATCTGTCAGCGACATGTTGGTTTGAATGCCAATACGCCCATACTCTTGACCGATATTACGCGCCTCCGCTAGCAGATCATCACTGTCATATTCAGCAGAAAGGAACTGCATCGTCAAGCCCATCAGCTGCCGCCCGAGACGCCGGTGCGTGTCGCGCACGGCGCTATCCATCTCTTGTAAAGACTGTGGCGGCTGGCCTTGGGTGATTTCAGTGCGGGTGCGGGTGAGCGCTTTTTCAGACCACGTTTTTTCAGGCGCAACGCGTGGTTGCAACTGCTGGCGCGATTGTGTAAACGCATCGATGGCTTCCACGGTAAAGCGACGGTGCCCACCGGGCGTTAGCATCACGGCAATTGTGCCGTTGTCTGCCCAGCGCCGTAGCGTTGTGGGATGTACGTTTAGCCGGGCTGCCGCTTGTTTGAGCGTAAGCCAGGTTGCGCCAGAAGAAGGTGTTGAAAGTTGAGTATTCACTAGAAAAACTATGCAAAGCTATGCACTTGTGAATAATTGTACAAGTCAGCAGCAGGGTTGGCAATAGTTAACGTGGAGATTTAAGCGACATTTAAGCCATGTTAAATCGCTCCAAACGTATCATTCAGTGCATAAGGTTAATGCCGACAATAAACCCTTTCCAATTTAGAGTATTGCGTCGCTATTCCTGTGCGCTATCTTCATTGATCTGCGCTTGAGGGTTCCACCTATAGCCTCACATTTAGTTCTTTAGCTCTAATTATCTGTATTCTTGTTTCAATCAGGGTTGGTTTCCTATATATTTTAAATATTCACCCGCAGCCGCATGCCACTATGACATCACAAACCGACTTACTTTCACACAATACTCTCTCTGCCGAGCAACTGGCAGCGTTGCTATTGTTCTCGCACAGGTTGAGCACGCAAAAAACAGCTGCGGACGTGGCCTGGCTAACCGTGCAATTTGCTGCGGATGCGCTAAGCCTTTCCGATTGTGTGTTTTATGCCATGCATATTCAACAAACGTCGGTGTTACAAATTGCAGCTTACGGTGCTAAAAATCCAGAAGGGGATGAAATCCTAAATCAGCTTGAGATTCCGCTGGGGCAAGGGATTGTGGGCGCAGTTGCTAAAACTGGCGTTGCAGAGCGCATTGGCAATACAAGTCACGACGCACGTTACATTGTTGATGTGGAGCCACAGTTGTCTGAGATGGCCGTGCCGATTATTGCGCGTGGCGAAGTGGTCGGCGTAATTGACACCGAACACGCTGAGGAAAATTACTACAGCGACACGCAGTTTGCCCATTTGAAGTTGATCGCCGCGCAAGTTGCGCCCATTTTGTATTCGATTTTGCTGGAAGCCAGAGTAAGCAGTAAAGATTACGCCCGCGCAGCCACCAGCAATTTCTTGCGGATCATGAAGCATAACTTAATGACCCCGGTTAGCGTGATCCTGATGAAATCGCAGCTGCTGCAACGCAATATTTATGGTGAGTTGGCGGCCAAACAATCCAAAGCCGTTGGGCAAATTACAGACAGCAGCAAGACCATTGCCGCCTTAGTTGAAGATATTTTTGAGTATGTAAATGGGGAAAGCGGCCAAGACCCGCTAAAAGTAGAAACGATTGCGACCGCAACTTTGGTCAACATGCTCTTTGGCAAACTGCAGCGCATGGCCGATAGCGCTCAGCTAGCGCTTGATGCTAGCAACGGCATTCAGCGCACCACCCTAGACGTTGACTTAGACCTCATTGTAAAAGCCGCCAAACGCATTAGCCTAGTGGTTTGCCAAGACATGCAAGCCTATGACGAGCTAACTGTGCGTATTACCGATGCTGACAATCAACTCACGATTGCGTTCTCTAATCAGCTCGAAGCCCTCACCCAAGCCGACGTACAACGCATGCTGCGCCCCTTCGGCCAAATTCGCGATGATCAAGAAAACATGCTCAACACGCGCCACGGCTTAGAACTCACGCTAGCCCACCAAGCCATCAAACGCCATCAGGG
>JAHDBW010000219.1 GCA_020630175.1 Anaerolineales bacterium | reverse complement strand
AGTTGGCAGTTGGCAGTTGGCAGTTGGCAGTTGGCAGTTGGCAGTTGGCAGTTGATTATTAGCTTAATCAGCTTCAAACGGCACGCGCAAGGTAACGGTAGTGCCTTTCCCAACTGTGCTATCAATACGCAGTGTGCCACCTAATAGAGCAGTTCGAACTTTCATATTTTTGAGGCCAAACGAGTCTGTACGCCCGGCGTTAGCCGTTTCAAACCCGACTCCATTGTCTTGAATTTGAATCTCAATGCCCTCATCAGATGCTAGTCGTTGGTCTTTTAGCCAGATGTCCGTGGCTTGGGCATGCTTACCAGCATTGTTGACAGCTTCTTGGATGATGCGGGCCAGTTCATGCTGGGCTTCTCTCCCCAATTGATCAGCATCGAATGTCAGCGTGTTATGGATCGTAAATCCATAAGTTTTGGCTGCCAACGCATTTGACTCGGCTAGCTTTTTGCCAAAGGCTGTTTGTATTTCACCAGTATGTAATCCTTGAATAAGGCGGCGTAATTCCGTTGTGCCGCGTCCCAGCTCATTTTCTAGCGAATCAAACTCTGAATGCAGTTGCGTCTGTTCAGGCGTGAGCATGCCTCGCCAATAGTCAATTCGTAGTCGCTGACCAGTAAAACGCTGCAACAATCCATCGTGTGTTTCGCGGCCAATACGGTCACGTTCATCTTGAATTGCTGCGGCAATTTCTAGCTCTTTGCGGGCTTCGGTTTCTACTTGTAGCTCTTTAGTCGCGGCTTGGGCCACATCAAACAGGACTTCCGCTTCTACTCTTGCTTTTTGTTCTGCTGCTAGCAATTGGGTATTGCGGATTGCGGTGCCTGTTTGTTGGGCGATCCCACGCAGTAGATCCTGTTCATACGCGCCAGCAGCATGCGCCTGCTCTACTTGCAAAATGCCAAGCAGTTCATTTTTGATAATAATTGGACAAGCCAGATCGTTGCCCTCTTGGACAAGCGCTTGTGTGGCAATTGCTTTGTTTTGCCGTTCGGTTATCACCATCGCAGCGCTGGAAATACCAGCCACATATTGGCTTTCGACGGTTTGTTCTGTACCAAATAATGCTAAGCTGACAAATTGCGCTTTGAATGCTTCATGCATGTCTGTCACTAAGGTATTGAAAACATCAGACGACTCTAAATTTTCATTGAGTAAGCGTCCAATACGATACAAAAAATCGGTACGCTGCAACGCTTGTTGTCGCGCCAGATTGATACGCCGGGTGACATTAAGATCTGGACTTTGATAGTAGAAATAGGCAAGAAAAATCGCACCGAGCAGGTGCACAATGTTAGTGTGAAAACCGTCGAATAATTGCCCGAATGCAGTTGGCACCCAGAGCCAACTGGCAACAATCATGACGTTCATCACCACGAGTTGCCAAATTTTGTGCGTTGGATAACGGGCAACGATCCATACAGTGCTTAGGATCACACAGATAGAAATAATTGGAAAAATGGGTTGGATAGTTGTTCCGATGTAGGACATCTCACGCGATTCAGAGAGGCTAAGATGCGTTACTAAAGCGCTCGGCCAGAACATTCCGAGCACGGTGTGCGTAATCGCAGCGGCATAGCCAACAAACAAGACTATTTTTACCCAGCGTTTGTGTTCAATTTTCGCTTCAATTGCAGCCATGTGATACGTGACGATGGACATGAAATAAAACGCGATTCCAATGGTAACCATTAGGTTAGGCAACGAGCGTAACTGCCAATGATCGGAAAATTGGATGATTCCAGGATCTAATGTAATTGTGCGGATGTAAAACGATATTAGTGCACTGATTGCAGTTGATCCAACCCCAATCGTAAAGATGCGTGAATACAAGTTGCTATGACGCCAAGTCAATACCCCAGGCCAAAATGGCGCAACTGTTGCGACAATAACAAAGACGCTAATTACTGTGCGGATGCTCAGTAGAAACGGATCAATTGTGCTGGTTTCGATTTCGATCATGGGGTGTTATTTATGATGCCATCCGTATAAACTAAATCTCTTCCGCATTTTCATCAAATGGAATATTGAGTTGAATAGTGGTGCCTGCGCCAACAGCACTCTGGATTCGAAAAGTACCTCCCAGCAGTGCAGTTCGTACCTTCATATTTTTGAGGCCAAACGAGGTTGTGCGTTGATCTTGGCTCATGTCAAACCCGACGCCGTTATCTTTGATTTTGATCTGGACACCGCTATTCTCCGTGAGCAAGGTATTGGTGAGCCAAATATCAGTTGCTTGGGCATGCTTACCAGCATTGTTGACAGCTTCTTCAATAATACGGGCGAGCTCGTGCTGCGCCTCATTCCCAAATGCATCTGGGTCAAAATTCAGGGTATTGTGAATAGTAAAGCCAAAGGTGTCGGCGGCCAACGCGTTTGATTCGGCAACTTTGCGGGCAAAGGTTGCGGTGACTATGCCAGTATGTAGGCCTTGAATAAGCTGCCGCAACTCAGTAGTGCCACGTGCTAGCTCGGTTTCTAGAGTGTCTAGCTCTGGCCGGAGCGCTTCCGGATCTTTTGTTAGTAAAGAGCGCCATAAATCAATGCGTAAACGGGTGCCACTCAGGCGTTGCAATAGCCCATCGTGCGTTTCACGGCCGATGCGGTCACGTTCGGCCTGAATAGCGGCGCTGATTTCTAGTTCGCGCCGGGCTTCAGTTTCTACCTTGAGCTCTTCTGTTGCCTTTTGCGCCACATCAGACAGAACTTCAGCTTGCACGCGGGCCTTTTGCTCTGCTGCTAGCAATTGAATATTTTTGATGGTGGTGCTAGCTTGCTGGGCAATCCCGTTTAGCAGATCTTGTTCATAGGTACCTACCGCCTCAACACCTTGCACTTCAATTACGCCTAACAACTCGTCCTGCATCAAAATTGGCCCGGTCATATTAGTTGCATCGTAGGCTAGCGTTTTGGTTTCTAAAGTTTTTGTTCTGAGTTGCTGCGCTGTGGCGGTTGGCAGTGCCGGCCCACTTGAGAATTGACTGATGGCAACTTGATCTGCCGCAAGCAAGTCTAAGGAAACATGCGTCGCATTGAAAACGGTACGCGTTTCCTCCACTAGCGTATTGAAGACACCAATAGAGTCGAGATTCTCATTCAATAAACGTCCAATCCGATACAAAAAATTTGTGCGCTGCAAGGCTTGCTGCCGGGCTTGGTTGAGGCGGCGCGTAATATTGGTTTCTGGAAAAC
Organism: Anaerolineales bacterium; assembly: GCA_020630175.1. Classification (GTDB taxonomy): domain Bacteria; phylum Chloroflexota; class Anaerolineae; order Anaerolineales; family UBA6668; genus JAHDIM01. Next base: position 2,843 of record JAHDBW010000219.1, on the reverse strand, counting down.
GATAATAAAAGTACGCCACGTGTATTGTTGCCAGCGTAAAGACAATAACGATTGGTAAGCCAGAAACAAACTGCCCGGCAGGTGTTGGGATCAGAATAAATCCGGTGATGATAACAATGCGGTTGATGACCAATTCCCAAATGCGTTTAGAGGGCCAACGCAACAGAACACCAATTGTTATTAAAGCAGTTGTAAGGCTTGCAATTGGGAAGACTACAGAAAAGGGAGCCCGTATAAATGACAAATCACGCGTGGCAGAAATGATAATTGTTTCAACAATAGTTTGTGGTGCGATGAACCCAATAATGAGGCGAAACACAACAATAAAATAGCTAACCGCTAATCCCCTTTTGACCCAAGGCTTGTTGTGGATTTTGGCATCGATGCAGGCCAAATGCAGCGTTGTTGCCATTGGGACAAAGAAGCCAATCACAATTGTGTTCGCAATTCTGGCTAGAAGATCCATGTGCCAGTGATCTGGGTCTTGCAACAACTCTGTGTTGAGGGTCACAATCCGCACATACACAGCAAAAAGTTGCCCCAAAGTTGCGCTACCTATTGAGATGGTAAATACGCGCCCAAACAGACCATTGGCGCGCCAAGAGAATAGCAAAGGAATGAAGACCGCTGAGGCGATCAATAACCCGATCACATTCAGAATAATCCGAATGGTCAGAATAAACGGGTCAATGCTACTGGCTTCAATTTCAATCATGACAACGTCAAGAGTCCTACAGATATTAGGCTAGGTGTTTGCGTGAACGATTCAGAATAAAAATTCAATTTCACAGCAAAATGTGCAATAAAAAAACCAGTTCGAACGCAAAGCAATGCCTAGGCGCGTCTTGGCTTTTACATGAATTACAACCAATGATAAGCGATATAGAAAGCAAGGTGTTTGAATTCGTGCGTTGTGTGCCCTTTCTGACAAAAATAATACAAATGAATAACTGAACCCAAACAAAAGGGTTAGTGTAAATAGCTTACTAATTTTGCAATCTTAGTCAGGGAGGCGACTATGCAACACGGTGATTTTATTTGGACTGACCTAAGTACGTTTGATGTGGCGCGGGCCAAACGTTTTTACCAAGCGGTGTTGGGCTGGGATTATGTAGATATTGGCGATGGCTACCAAGTTGGCTCGGCAACTGATGCCGCGGCAGCGGCGATTTATGAAATGCCACCGTTTTTCGTCAAGATCAAGATGCCGTCTTTTTGGATGCCTTACATCAAGGTTGACGCAGTTGAACCACTCTTAACGATTGCCAAGCAGCATGGTGCAAAAGTTGAGCTAGAGCTTGACCAGCAAAATGGCAAAGCCGTGTTGATTCGCGACCCCGCCGGGGCTGGCTTTACGTGTTACACCGGCACAGATTTAGCTGGACGTAGCGCTCCACCGCTACACGGGCATCACGTTTGGAATGAGCTTCATGTCTCTGATTTAGCGCAAGTCGAACCGCTTTATAAGGCTTTGTTTGGTTGGCAAATTGTGCCAATTGCCGCAGACACAGACCGTTATGCCATTTTGAATAAAACAGGCGAGCGCATTGGGTCTGTGCAAGTGTTGGCCAACGATGTCAAAGGTGAAAAAGAATATTGGACGTCGCACTTTGCTGTTGCAGATTTAGCGCAGGCCATCAAGCAAATCAGGTGGCAAGGCGGGCAAATTATTTCTGATGACAGCACCAGTGATGGCCGCCAAGTGATGGCGTATGACAATCAGGGCGCGGCGTTTTTCTTACGACAACAGTCACAAACACCACCCACGCAAACTGAAACCACTGCGCCCCCCAAGAAATCAACGTGGAAATGGCGGACAGTGCTCGGCTTAGTCTTGGTGTATACCAGCGTACTTTTTGAGTGGAACTGGCTCTGGGGCATTTTCTTTTTGCTGTGGGTGTTGCCTGATCTGCGGAGTGGCTCCACTTATTTTTTAGAAATTATCAACCGCCGTGAGAATCCAATTTTGTATTGGTTGATTATGGTCACGTGGCTTTCACTGTCTGTGTGGATGATGTTGGATGTTTTTACTGTCTAACAGGTAGGGGATACAAAAAAGCGTGTGCATTGACTGATGCACACGCTTTTTCAAATTTAGCCCCGCCTGATCGTTAGTTGCCAGTTGGGTCTGGATCAGTATCGGTGCGGGCGTTTACCCTCCACGGTTGATGTCACCGGCATTTTCAATGGTGTTGTCGCCAGAGTTTTCTCCGATTGCACCATCGCCCATGGCAATATCATCGCCTTCACCGCCATCAATACTATCGTTGCCAGAGTTTTCGACCCCTAATACGGCATCACCCACGATAATGTCGTTATCCGCGCCACCATTGATCGTATCATCACCAGAATTGGTGAGACCAATGCCAGCATCACCAACAATGATATCTCGACCCGCATCACCATTAATGATGTCATTGCCGGTATTGGCGGCACCTGCAATCGCGTCACCCGCAATTAGGTCTGTGCCATTACCGCCATTGATAATGTCATCCCCAGTGTTTGTGAGCCCCACAACGCTATCGCCAATGATCAGGTCTATGCCATCGCCGCCATTCAGCGTGTCATCGCCTGATGTGTCTGTAGCGTTTGAGATGTCTATTTCTATACCCTCGATAAAATTGAGGTCAGTGGTAATGCCATAAGTGTAGTCCGTATTGGTATCTACTGGCTCTATTAGTTCCGCTTCAGTGAAATCGCCAATATTTAAACCGTCAATAGGTGCGCTTGTATTCCCATTTTCAAAGCCTGTTGTGCCAACTTCAGCGGGGCCGCCAATCCAAACACCGTCAATTAGGTTGTTTTCACCATCAAATAAGTCTGCGTCTGCCCATTCTCCTGCA
>JAHDBW010000021.1:17325-34363 GCA_020630175.1 Anaerolineales bacterium | reverse complement strand
GCCTAATTATTCGCTAGCACTGATCTATTGTTAGACCGTGGCTCTGCGGTGGTCACAGCCTTGGGGCCGCCTTGCTGAATAATTGTGAACGTTGTCTGCCCAGGGTAAACATCAACATCAGCCGTGTAGGTTGACCCTTTCAGGCGGACTGCAACTTCATAGCTACCCGCGGGTAAATCGCTCAGAATAAAATTCTCTTGATACAAATTATCGCGATTGACAACGTTCTTACTGTAGGTCCACATCAACCACTCTTGATCAATGTCTTTACTATTGATTGTAAATTTGACGTCAGTTAAGTAGTTGCCTTGCTCATCCAGCACGCGTCCGGCAATTGAGCCATAGCCAGTGAGTGGTGCCATCCAAAGCTCAGGGTTCCGACTGGAATAGAAATCATTGCGACCCACGCGCACTTCAAAGTGTAGGTGGGGGCCACTGCTGTTGCCGGTGTTGCCAGATAGGGCGATAAGGTCTTTCCCGTCTACGGTGTCACCAACTTCTACATAGCTTTCAGAAAGGTGAGCGTAGATGGTATACACGTCACGGCCACGGTAGCCAAAGTCGTGTTTGATGGCGATTGCTAAGCCATATGGATCAGCCTTGCCGCGTGATTCATCATACAGGCCGTAACCTGCAAAAATCACTTCACCAGAGCCTGCCGAACGGACAGGTGTGCCGGTTTTGGCCTTTAGATCAACGCCAGAGTGCACGCGCATTTGTCCAAAATAGGTGTTGCCGTAGCGGTAATAGGGGTGCGGCCAAGTGACCCGATCAGATGCAATTGGCCGGGTGAGCCAGTAATGATCTTCCGGCCGAATAGAAACTGGAATTGCCATCGGTGGCGGTGCCCAGTCTAGGGTTGGTACGGGTGTATAGGTTGGGATCGTTTGCCAAGCGGTGTCTCTTTCATCAAAGAGCGCACCACCAACGCCAGAGCCGTCGTCAAGACTGGCAACTGTTGGCGTGGATTGCATTGGCAAAAGGGCAAGCGTCAGCACGGTACCGATAAGAAGGGCGCCCAATAAAATAGTGATAAAACGTTTGTACATCTACGAAGAATAAAATTATGGTGATGCTGGTCGACCTAAGCGCGTGACCGCAACAGTTGGTGTTAGGGTTGGCGTTGGGGTCAACGTTGGTGTGTTTGTTGGTGTGGCCGTGAACGTTGCGGTTGGCACTGGCGTGCTCGTAAACGTTGCGGTTGGCTGCACGATTGTTGGTATAGCCTGCAATGTTGGTGCCACAATTTGAACACTTACTTCCACGGTTGGCAGTGTTTCTAAATCGTCATTATAAATTTCAGAAATTGCCGCATCCCAAGTGAGATCAGCGCGATGTTCAAAGCGCCAATAACGGATGCCCGGGAAGAATGTGCGCCAATTGTCTAGCGCTGGCACGCGTAGCCAGCCGTAATCTTCGGCTAACTGCGTGAAGTCAACGTAATAGCCTTCTGGCAGGCTTTCATAAACCCCGCCATTGTCATAAGCGATTGGGTCGCCTAAGTAACGTGATGTGAAATCCCAAGGTTGGTGCCGCAGCGGTTCACCCAGATTGATATTGGGATCTTCTTCAATTTTGATCCAGACCCGCCAATAGGTGAGGGTGCTTTCATTTTCACGCGTGATATAAATGCGATTATCGTCATACGCGGCCTGCACTAAGTCGATGGCGCGGCCAGCTTTGTTCCAAGATTCGCGTGGTTCGCCCGGTTCAAGCGAGGCGTCATAATCAATGTAGGCGTTGTCGAGTTGACCAAGCACATCCCAACCAACTTCATTGAAGAGGCGAATGCGCAGCGCGTTGAACGAGTCGTCCACCCGATCACTAAGGCGTGGGTCGATGGTGTTTAACTGATCAATTGTGACCAAACGGTACGGCGTATCGCCCGTTGCTGGCGATGCAGACACAATTTCTTGCCAGTGCGGCGGATCTTGAAATGTTTGCGCTTCAGCAATAGAGCCTTTGAGTGAGATCGGTAAGCCGCTGCTCATCCAATCTAAGCCCTTCACGCTGCCATCAACTGGGATTGTGATTGGGGCAATGCTAGACGCGCTAATTGCCGTGGTCGATAAGAACTGACGGCCACCTTGGCGCAGCGATGCGATTAGTCCGGTGCCATCTGGGGTCCAAGCTGGGAACTGGCCGGTAGCAACGTTAGTTGGTGCGGTTAGCGGTGCTGCGCGATCTTGGACGTAAATAAATTTGAGCGGCGCGGCCAAATCGACAAACATAATGCTTGAGCCGTCTGGGCTCCAGCGCGGCTCATCTGGCACAATGTCTGTGCTGAGGCTGAATTGCTGCGTGCCTTCAACTTCATCGGCAACGTTCAAATTGCGGATAAAGATTTCTGGCCGATTTTCTTCCCGATAAGAGATGAAGGCCAATTCACGGCCGTCTGGCGACCAGTCTGGTGCAAAGTCTTGCGCGGCGTCGGTTGTGACGCGCGTTAGCTGCGTGCCGTTCGCTTGCACGATGTAAATATCGAGGTTGTCCTCAGAGTAGGCTTCAAATGTGAGCCAGACGCCGTCTGGGCTCCATGATGGGCGGGCTTCATATCCCGGTAGGTTTGTCACTTGTGAGACAACGCCGGTATTTAGTGAAAGGACATAAATGTCCCAACTGCCAGCGCGGTTAGAGGCAAAGGCCAACATGCTGCCATCTGGGGACCAGACTGGATCGCGGTCTTCCCAATTGCCAGCGGTGAGGCGCGTTAGGCCGGTGTTGCCGGGCGCTAAGGCCCAGATATTACCGTAGCCATTGCGGCGTAACTCAATTGCAATGGAGCCGCCAAGGTCAAACGGGTTGCTAAGCGGTGTGGGGGAAGGCCCTTCGGTTGCAATTTCAGCCACTTGAATGTTGATTTCAGACAGAACTGCTTCGGCGTCGCTATAGTTGATTGGCGTTGGGGTTGCTGTCTTAATCCCAATTTCGGCCGTCGCCACAATGACTTCAGCCTCAAAACTTTCCTTCCGCAACGTTGCTGTTGGGAAAATATTTTGTTGTTCCGCAATTTGCTCACCGGACACAGTATTTGCTTCCTCTTCGGGACTAAATACTTGCCAGCTTAAAATTGCTAACCCGCCAATCAGAAGCATGTTAACACCAACCATTGCCACAAGGCCAAGTTGGAGCCATAAACTTCGATTTGAGGGGCTGTTGTCGCCGCCATTTTGCCTAACCATTTTGTCAGTATACCATTCTCAAACCTGCAATTACACGTTTAAGACGTTGCAAATTTGAGGCCATTTGGTGGCAAAAAAAGCCGACCCAATTAGTACAGATTTCCCTAGTCAACCTTACCCCGCAAATGCTTGTAAATTAATTAAGAGTTTGTTTAGTCTTTGTGAATTGTTTGAATAAACGCTGGAAATGAAATATTTCCGGTAATTCTCGACACAAAGTTAGAACTGATTGATATAAACGCGAGGAATGCGGGTATTGAAGCTGGTCAGGATTTCGTAGGGGATTGTGTCTAGCCAATCGGCAAGGTCTTCTACGGTAATGGCAGCATCGCCATCACTGCCAAGTAAGGTTACCGTGTCGCCGTTGTAGGCTTCATCCCAGTGGATGTCCACCATCATCTGATCCATACAAACGCGTCCCGCAATGGGGTAGCGTTTCCCATGGATGAGCACAGCCCCTTTGTTTGAAAATCCACGTGAATAGCCATCGCCATAGCCAATTGGCACAGTCACAATTCGCGTCCGATTTTCTGCGCGCCACGTGTGGCCGTAGCTAATTGGCGTCCCCGCTTCAACCACTTTGAAATAGACCACCTGCGACTGCAACTGCATCACTGGCTTTAGCGGCACGCTTCGCACACAGTCATTGCTTGGATAAATGCCAAACAGCATGATGCCGGGGCGCACGGCGTCTAAATGGGCGCTTGGTAATTGCAAGGTGCCGCCTGAATTGGCGAGGTGCCGCATGGGCATTGGCAGGTTATTGTCGGCAAAGTAGGCAACGGCTTTTGTGAAATTCTCGTGCTGCTCTCGAGCGGAGGTGAGGTCGGCCGTATCTGCATTGGCAAAGTGAGAATAGACGCCTTCAATGGCGCAGTGCGCACAGGTTTGGGCAAAAGCAAACAGCTGATGCGCATTTTGCCAACGGATGCCAACGCGTGCCATGCCAGTATCGATATTTAGATGAACCTTAGCACGCGCCCCAAGTGCGCCTGCGATGACATTGATCCGTTCTAGCTTTTCAATAGAAGGCGCGGTGATGGAAAGATTGTGTTCCAAATACAGCGGCACTTGCGCTGGCGTAATACCACCAAAGACCAGAATTGGCGTCTTGATGCCAGCTTTGCGCAACTCGATGCCTTCTTCTAATAGCGCGACGCAAAGATAATCTGTCTTGAGCGCTTCTAGGTGCTTGGCGATTGGCACAAGGCCGTGCCCGTACGCATTGGCCTTGACGGTTGCCATTAGCTTGGCAGCCCCAATGTGCGCACGGATTGCGTGGAAGTTCTCGGTTAGGCGCGCTAAGTCAACAGTGACCTGCGTTGGGCGGGCGGTCTCGTCTAGCGTTGCTGCAAAATCTGGATTGGACACTAAATTAGGTTGCGTAAATAGTGCACAAGTAAACGCACGCCATAGCCAGTTGCGCCCGTTGGCCCAAGCGGTTTGACGGCTTTGCCACCCGGCAGCCAAGCGACCGGGGCAATATCGAGGTGTGCCCATGGCACTTTACCGACAAATTCTTTTAGAAATGCAGCGGAGGTTCCCAACCCAGCAAAGCGGTCGTTGCAACTGTTGCGTAAATCTGCAACGGGGCTGCGGCGCATGTATTCCGAATATTCTGGATAAAGCGGCATGTGCCAGACGCGTTCGCCACTTGCTTCAGCGGCGGCTTGCAAGTTATGGATGAGTTGTGTATTTGTGCCGAATAGTGCTGCGCTTTGGCCTTGGCCAAGTGCGACCACTGCCGCGCCGGTTAGGGTGGCCAGATCGATCATAAAACGGGGCGCAAAGCGTTGGGCATAGACCAAGGTATCGGCCAGAATCAAGCGGCCTTCAGCATCAGTGCTGACAATTTCAATCGTTTTGTCATTTGAAGCACGCAGCACATCGGAAGGGCGGTAGCTGTGGCTACTGACCATATTCTCGCAGGTTGGCAAGAGACCAATCACGGGGACTTGTAAGTCAAGCTCGCTGATGGCTTGCATCACGCCAAAGACGGTGCCAGCTCCGGCCATATCGCTTTTCATGGTCAGCATGCCAGCGCCAGTTTTGAGCGTGTAGCCGCCAGTATCGAACGTGATGCCTTTGCCCACAATCACAATTGGCTTTGTATCTGCGGGGATATTTTCTGGCGTATGGCGCAGAATGATGAGCTTTGGTGGCTCTGAGCTACCTTGGGTCACGCCTAGAAAAGCGCCCATTCGCGCTTCCATCAGGTCACGGGCTTCTAAAATTTCAATGCTGAGGTTGCTGTTTTCGGCGAGCGCGGTGGCTTGTTCAGCTAAGTAAGTGGGTGTGCAAATATTCGGCGGCTGATTGACCAAGTCACGCGTGACATTGGTTGCGCGGCCTTGTGCAGCGCCAAACCGAACGCCAGCGTCGATAGCATCGATTTTATTTGCGTCGAATTCAATAATCTTTACTGTGGTTAGCGGGCTAGATTTTCGCGTGGCTTTGTACAGGTCGCTTTTGTATTCACCCAGTAACATGCCTTCGACTAGCGCTTCGGTTGCGGCTTGAACGTCTAAGTTGCCAATTCCAGCGCCGTGCACAATGGTTGCTACGGTTTCACAGCCCAGCTCGCGTGCTTTGGCGACACTCTTGGCTGCGGCAGTGCGCACTGCCGCGAGATCAAAAGTCAATGCCGACCCTAATCCAACAACAATCACGCGCTTGGCGGCAACTTGTCCACCCGTTGGATACAAGACCGTTACTTCACCAAGCTTGCCAGTGATGTCGCTATTTGTGATTAGCGTTTGAATTTGGCCGTTAAGCGCCAAATCTACAGCGCCGGTTGCACCATCTGGGGCGCGCACTTCTGCAAAAAGATTGACAATGATGGCGTCGGCTTTGGCGGCAATCAGGTTGCCTTGTGAGACTAAAAAGTTCATAGTGGTTGCGTCTATTGCCTAAGCAAGTGGATCGGGCACGTCAAAGTAAAGCGGCCATTGGGTTTCTGCGTTGAATTTGATGCCGGTCAAAATCGCATCTTCAAGATCTGCATCGCGCAGATTTGCGTTGCGCAGGTCCGCATTTGAAAGGTCAGCTTGCTTCAAATCAGCGCTTAGTAAGTCAGCGTTGCTCAAATCGGCGTTCGTCAAATTGGCATTAATCAGAACCGTGTCATGTAGTACGGCGCTGACTAAGCGCGCATTCGCCAAATTAGCGCCCATCAAGTTCGCGTCTGAAAAGTCGGCGCTGGTCAGGTCACAGCCAATCATGTTGGCTTGGCTAACATAGGCGCGCCGTAAACTGACGCCTTGCATCACCGCGCGGTTGAGGTTGGCTTTGCTCAAGTTGACATCGGTCAGGTCGGACTTTGAGAGGTAAGCGCCACTCAAATCTGCTTCGGATAAGTTGGTGCCAGCGAGGTTTGCATAGCTCAGTGGTGCTTCACGAAGTGCGCCATTGGTAAGCGGCGAGCTGCCGTTTTCATTGCGGGCACCTAGGGCATTAATGGTGTGGGCGGCTTCAGCGGGATTTTTGCTGCGAATGCGCAGCAGAACGTCGTCTGGGACGCCGCTGTTTTTCATGCGGACAAACCGCAACTCCATCAGAACCATTGCAAGCGCAACTGCCGTGACGAGAATGCCAAAGACCGTATACAAATCTGCGAGAAATTCGCCAAATAGAAAACGTTCTAGAAATACATAGCGTGACAGCAAGAGTAGCAGCCCCGCAACGATCGAAATCAATGAAATTGTGAGAGTAAGGTTGGAATTCTTCCGCATGCAGTAAGGATAGACAGCCTTGGGGAAATACGCAAATGCTTCGCCTGCGAAGTTGGCTCAGTCTGGCAAATTTACTTGAATGTTGGCGGAATTCAGGACGTCTGCTTGGGCTTGCCACATCAATGCCTTTTCTTCTGGCGTGGCATGATCATGTCCCATCAGGTGCAAACAGCCATGGGTGGTTAGCAATTGCAACTCGGCCAGCAGTGGGTGCTGATTGCGCGTTGCATTTTCAGCAGCAGTTTCTAGCGAAATAATGATGTCGCCTAAGTAGCCCGCTTGACCCGGAAAGCTGTCTTCACTAGCAAATGACAACACATCAGTTGGCTTATCTTTGCCTGCGTAATCACGATTGAGTTGTTGCACAGTTGCGTTATCTGAGATGACAAGACATAGCTCTGACCCGCGCTGGGCTTGCTGGTATGTCAATGTAGCTGTGGCAATGTCTGTTAGCGCAGTTGTTACCAGTGTGGTGTCCAGATCAGTGGGCACTTCGATTTGGATCTCAATCGTGTATTTATCCATCGCGATTAGGCCTTATCAGGGGCGGCTAACTCTTTTAGCGGGCCGGTTTCAATTTTCTTGCTTGCGTCATCTAGGGCTGCGAGCGATGGGTATTTGAGCCGCGAGTGGAAAAAGCCTTTGAGCGTGTTGATGTATGAATTGCGCACTAAACGTAATTCGTTTTGCGTGATCGGACATTCATCCAACTGGCCGTCTCTGATGCGGGCGTTGAAGATAATGTCAACGATTTCTTCAATTTCTTCAATGCTTGTAGGGCGGTCAGCGCGGGCCTTTGCTTCACAACCGTCGGCAAGCATTAGCAGCGCAGTTTCACGGCTTTGCGGCTTTGGCCCCGGATACGTGAAATCGCGCATATCCAGTTGCGATGCGTCGCCATCGGCTTCTTTGAGCGCATTGCTATATTGATACATCGTGCGGCTTGTGCCGTGATGTTCTAAGATGGCCTGCACAATTGGGTCTGGCATGCGGTAATCACGTGCCAGCGTTGCACCATCACGCACATGATCAATGATGATTGCGGCGCTGTCTTTGGCCGAAATCACATCATGCGGATTAATGCCTTCTAGCTGATTTTCAACATAAAACTCAGGCTTAATCGACTTGCCGATATCGTGATAGAGCGCGCCGACATGCACAAGCAAATCATCAGCGCCAATAATTTGGGCAGCTTGTTCTGCTAAGTTCGCAATTTGCAAACTATGTTGGTAGGTGCCAGGCGCTTTGATGCGTAACTCTTGCAAGAGCGGGTGGCTTGGTCGGCTAAGTTCGTGCAGTTGCAGCGCAGTGGTAATCGAGAACGGGCGCGCTAGTAGATAGACGCCCATCAAAGAGAGCGAGGCTGAAATGAGCCCGTTGGCAAATCCAGCGCCAGCCAGTGTAAACAGGCCGTTTACGTTTAGCGTTGGATCATTGAATTGAAAAATGAGGATCACCACAATATTGATCAGGCTGACCGTTAGCCCTGCACGCAGGTAACTTGTGGTTTTTGTGGCGCGTCGCAGCGCTAAGACGGCAATAATCGAACCAAACATGTGAAAGATCGTGACATCAAATGCGCCGTTTGTAATGAAGCCGGTAAAGATTGCAAATGTGACGGCGCTAGCAATCCCAATGCTCGGCCTAATGCCGATGCTAATGAGCATGGAAAGGGTGGCTGCTGGAAAAATATATGGCAACACTGTGCGGATGAGCATTGCGCGACCGATAAACAAGAACACCAGCACCAACAACCCCACAAAGAGGAGCGTGCGCATGTTGTAGATGGCAGTTGGTTCGTAACGCGCCATGAATGCGCCCAGCACACTAATGAAAAGCAAGCAGGCTAAGAGCGCTGGCAGCGCAGTTTGCCACCACGCCTGATTGTCTTGCAACAGGTCAAAGGCCTGTAGTGCTTCAATATCTTGTGAGTCGATTACACGCCCTCGGCTGACAATAGTTTGGCCGTTGGCATAGTTTAGGGTAACCGGTTCAATGGCGTCTTTGGCCGCTTGCCGGGTGCTTTCAGTCACGCCTTCATTAAAGAGTGAGTTGGGCGCAACAAATTCTGTCGCAAGCGTGCTGATGAGGTGCGCCTCTTCTTCATTGAAGGCCACCCGTACTAGCAAAGGAATGCGTTCTTGGGCTTGTTCTAAGCGATCTTCGCGCACAACGCCGCTCATTACCGATTCAATCAGCCGCAACACTTCGGTTTGCACAAGTGCCCAGCGCGTTTCGCTTAGATCCAGCGTTGCCACAATATCGGCGACACCAATGTTGGCGTGCGTCAATTCTGAAATGTCATTGATTTTTTGCGATGGATCAGCGTAAGAATCGGCCCGGACAGACCCGATAAAGTTGAGGGTGGCTTGCGCCCGCGTAATTTGCTGGCGTGTAATTTGGGTGTCTGGCGGATCGTAAACGGCGGAGACAGCAGCAGCAGCGGCTTCACGCGATTCTTCGGTTCTAAGCTCACTGACGTAACTGCCAGAATAAGGCGCAACGATATCAACAGGTGCGACATCGCCCAGCTCTAAGTTAACAGTTTGGCTAGTGCCCGCAACTGGGGTAAGCAAAATCAGCATCGCAAGAATAACAAACGCAGCGATTGTTATGCTGGTGCGGATGACTGATGGCCAGTCATTGATGTTCAAATTCCAGCGGGGAGCCGGAAAGCTAAGCGACATGTAACAGTACTGAGGCGCTCAGTAAAAACCAAGCGCCAGAATTTTAGTTAACCTGCGTTGCGGAGCAACTCACTCACAACGCTGCTGACCAATTTACCATCGGCTTTGCCTCTGGTTTTTGGCATGAGAACCTTCATCACCGCGCCCATGTCTTTTGGTGAGCTAGCACCTGTTTCAGCAATGGCTGCGGTCACTAGGGATGCAATTTCATCACGTGACATTTGCGCTGGTAGAAATTCTTCTAGCATCGCAATGCGTAGGCGGCCTTGTTCTGCCATTTCTGGACGATCAGCTTTCTCTGAATCTGCAACAGACTCACGCAGAGACTTTACTTCTTTTTGAACAATCGCTAACACGTCAGCGTCGTTGAGCGTTTTCTTTTGGTCAATTTCAACTTGTTTCACCGCAGCTTGCACTGCGCGAATAGTCATTTTCTTTTCCGTGTCACCGCTTTTCATTGCGGCCTTCAAGGCGGTCATAAGTTGATCACGAACTGTCATAATTCTCTCTTGTGTTTCAACAGGGATTCAGGGGTAAGTATGGGCGGGGCTGTTTTCTTTAACAAACGCTTGCCTCGCATCGATTTTAGCACAGCAATCCGGCAACATAATTTGCAAATCGTTCAAATCTTGTGTGAATTATCGCGACACCTTACACATAACACCGAGCAAGATTAAGACAATTGTTTTACTGATGTGGTCACGACTGTCACTAGAGTTAGTGCGCCCAATCGGTTAAGAATACGGTTTCCATATATTTATACAGGTCTACTGCACTTACTTGAATTGCCAACTCGCGATTTAGTTTGTGCGAGGCCTCACTCCCATTGATGCTGCCCAAATGCACATAGCCCATCGCGCCATCCCAGCTCAAGATTACTTTGGCGTGAATGTCATCTGCTGTAACGCGCTTGACTTTGCACTGTAGCGTTAGGTTTTCTGCCATGGCAATTGCGTGTAGATAGGCACAAGTTGCATTGTTGTCGGTTGGTGTTGGCTCAACAGTACGTAGCTCACCATTAATATCTAGCAGCAACTCATTGAGCAATATGCGCACATCAGCACCTTGGCGGGCAGCCTCAATATAGCCTGCAAGGCGTGGATTAGGATCGCTTGTCACAGAGTCGGCGCTGGTTCCCCAATAGGTGCGTTCATATAACTGTTGAACGTACAGCTTGCCGCCCGGTGTGTTGGCCCGCTCGATAAGGCTTAGAATGCCATTGGCTTGCCCGAGCGTTTGTTCCGGGGCGTGCAACACAGTGAACGTTGCGGGCGCCTGTGGCATTACAAACGGTTGCGGAAAACTGGCCTGATAGGCCGTGTTATCAAGTGCGAGATAAGGCCACGGCGGCACATCGTCTGGTGCTGCCCATGGGGTGAGGTCATAGTAACCGCTAAGGCAATAGCCGCTTGCGTTCAGTGCAGTACAGGGTTGAAAGTCCGCTTGCCAGAGTTGCTGTATATGGCGAATAACGGCCACGTTTGTTGTGACAAGCGCGTAGCCACGGTTACCTTTTGTTCCGTTTGCTTTGGGATCTTCTGGCATGGAATAGGTATCCCAATTCTCGGTGCTAATCACCACCTTTTGCGTTGCTTGCCCCGCATCAATCAGCATATATTTGGCGTGATAGTTTTTATAACGTGGGCTAGCGCTACTCCCGCTGCCTTGGTAGTCGCTTTTCATCAGCCAGCATTGGCCGGTGTAATCTAGCGTATCGGCTGGTAGCTCACGTCCGTTCTGCCCAGTGGCTAAGTGGCGGCAGACCCAGTCTTGCATTTCTGAGGTGCCACCGGGTGGGCTACCTTCTAATAAGACAGTTACCGCAACGCCAGCTTTGATGCGTTCCGCCAGCGCCATTGCCAGTTGAGGATGTTCAAACGTTAGTCCCGTGACTTGGATTGAATGTTGAGCTTGCTGAATGTGGGCTAACAATCCGGCGTAAAAATTATCGGGCGCGACCAAGACTTGAATATAGGGCGCGGCGTCTGTATATGTAGACTGTTGATAAGCACCGCTGCTGAAATAAGTGGGCTGTGTTTCTAACCAACCCGGATACAGCGCACGTCGCCCTGCGCTGGGATCTGGATAAGAATTTGCCCAATCTGTTGCGGTGTTGGTATCTGGAAAGTTGCCATTGACGTGACGGCGGAAAATGATTTGTCCATTGGCGCTAATTTGTCGCGAGACGACATAAGGGAAAACGCCAGCGCCGGTCCATTCGCCAGTTGGAACGTCGGCCGGATTACCGTTCTCGTACAGTACTGCATCGGCAACCGTCAGATCTGGACGCAATAAGATAACCTCATCGCCATTGTTGGTGAGGCTTGGCGCGCCACCGCTTAGGTTGGGGATTGTGGCATCGTCATCATCACGATATTCAAAAGTTGGGGCAAAGCCAAATTCCGCTTGGAACTTGCTGGCACCTTCTGTTAACCACGCAATTTCGTTCGGTTGCAGCAGAAAATCAGTATCGATGGTGGCTGTTTTCTCATCGTCACTGATTTGCCAGCCTTTCAAATTCACCGCAGTTGGATGAATATTGAGCAATGCGATCGCTTCATCAACCTCATTTGAGATTTTTGTGTCATAGTAGACAGCATAGATTAGGACAGTTTCGCCTGCTGCGGTGCTGGTTTGGCGCGGGAAAAGGCTTAATAGGCAGCAAAATAGGAAAAGTCGACGCAATTGCTTCATTCTTTTTCTCAACTCGTTATACTTACGTTATGGATTTGCAACAAAAACGTGCTCGGCTAAAAAGGTTTACTTCTGAAGCAGACCCCCAACAAGCCGTCGCGGCGCACTATGCGTTGAACTACCCTGAAAACAAAGTTGCGCTACACCTGCATAGTGTTAACGATCAAATCGATGGTTTTCTGGTATCAGCTCGAACTGGGTTTGATTTGTTCCGGCCATTTGTTGCTGCGTATGCCGAAAATGCCAACAGCTTACGGCGCTTATTGCAGTCGGGATTGGCCGGTGGGCAGGCGGTGTATATCAATGCCCCTGCGGTGCTAGGGCATGTTGTGTTTAGCGAAATGACGGTAGACGAGCCTGCTTTGCTACGTATGTATCGGCTGGACCCAAGCCGGTATGAGCCACAGGTCAATATTCTGACCGTTGGACGCCGGACAGAACGCGGCTTGCCATTTTTTGAAATCCGCAATGAAGACATATCGCTGGCGCAGGCTGGTGTAAATTGGAAGTCGGGCTCTTTTGCTGAGGTGTTTGTGAACGTCAATCGCCAAGCGCAAGGGCGGGGCTACGGAGCTTCAGTTCTGAACGGATTAGTGGGCGAATTACTAACCAAAAGTATTATTCCGTATTACGTGGTGGATGATAATAATACGCCGTCTATCAAGCTGGCAGAAAAAGTTGGCTTTGTGGATACTGGTGCGCGTTATTTTGCCGGTTATGCAATGCGCAATCCTTGATTTTTGCTCCGTCAATCGTTTATACTTTTCCAGCAGTAAACCGCATATTGGGGAGGTCGCATAGTCTGGCCTAGTGCGCCCGGTTGGAAGCCGGGTAGGGCGTTCACGCGCTCTCAAGGGTTCGAATCCCTTTCTCCCCGCACACAAGAGACTCACCACCGGTGGGTCTTTTTGATTCTGGCGAATTTGCAATTTGTGCTTTTTTGTTTTTGCTTCCAATGGTATGATTCGGACGCGACGACGAGATGTTGAAGGGTTGGTCCTGCGCGGCTGACGACTTCGGAACTCCGCCAGGGCAGGAATGCAGCAACGGTACGTAGATCCGTCGGGGTGACGCAGGGTTGCCGAACTGGAGTCGAGTCGTCGTGGGAATTATGATGGGCACGCAGTAATGCGTGCCTTTTTTATTATGAATTTCTCTCAAGCTTTTTCTGTGACGCAATTGTGGATGCTATCCCTAGCTCTGCTATTGCTAAGCGCCTGTGCACCATCTCCAAGCACGGTTGAAGAAACGCCCCTCGCTGAAAATAGCATAAAAATCCAGTCTGGCCTTGTAACCGATGTGCTTGCCTTCGATGGTCAGTCCCCTATAACGCTGATCAACGACGCTGGCTTCCAAATTGGCGCGGACGATCAGGTTTGGATCGATGACACTTTCGTGCCTGAAATTGCATTGGATCAGCCGTTAGCAGACAACCCAACGCTGATTGAAATCCGGCGCGCGCGCGCCATTACCGTCAATTATGGGGCGACTGAGCTCAACGTCATGACGGCTGCGCAAACCGTCGGGGATGTCATTGCGATGTCGGGCCTCGCAATTTCAGATAAAGATCGCGTATCGCCCGCGCGTGAGACGCTGGTCACGCCTGGCCTGCATATCAACGTACAACCGGCCAATCGCGTTACGGTGTTGGTAGATGGAGTGGAATATCCTATTTCAACCTCGCAAGGGCGGGTTGGGGCAATTTTGGCCGAAGCGAACATTCATCTGACGGCGATGGACTATGCTATTCCCCATGTCACTGAATTGGCGGGCGACACAATCCAAATTGTGCGCGTCAATGAAACCGTTGTGACCGAGTCTGATCCAATCTCGTTTGAGACCTTGTCACAGCCAGACCCCGAAGCGCCGCTTGATACCACCACCGTCTCACAAGCCGGTCAGCTTGGCTGGCGTACGCGCCAAATCAAAGTGCGCACAGAAAATGACGTCGAAGTGGCGCGTGAACTCACCGGCGAATGGGTGACGCAACAGCCAGTCGACCGCATTATTGGCTATGGCACCAACGTGGTTGTGCAGACTGAATCCACCCCAGATGGCCCAATTGAATATTGGCGCAAGATCAATATGTATGCCACGTCGTACTCGCCGTCACGCGCGGGCACCCCGGTCGATGCACCGTGGTATGGCCTCACGCGTTCTGGTGAAGTGTTGGTAAAGGGCTTAGTTGCGGTGGATCCATCCGTCATCCCATTGGGCACACAGCTTTATATAGAAGGCTATGGGTTTGCAAAGGCATCAGATACGGGCGGTGGCATCAAAGGCAAGTGGGTTGATTTAGGCTATGAAGATCATGACTGGGTCAGTTGGCGGGCGTATGTGGATGTGTATATTCTGACGCCAGTGCCGCCTGCTGATCAAATTATTTGGGTAATTCGCTAATTGTTAGCAACACCCGCTACAATTGACGCCTATGACTGATCCATTTTTGTCGCTTGCGACTCTAAAACCGCTGCTAGATCGCCACAATGTGCACCTGAAAAAAAGCCTAGGCCAAAATTTTATGGTGGATCGGGGGCAGCTAGAGCGTATTGTTGCGGCGGCAACGCTCACGAACGATGACGTGGTGTTGGAAGTGGGGCCGGGGGCAGGCAGCCTAACGCGCCATCTGGCGGCGGCTGCCAACGATGTGGTTGCCGTAGAGCTAGACGACCGTCTCTTGCCAGTGCTAGATGAAATGTTGGCCGATTATGCCAATACCACCGTTGTGCACGGCGATATTCTCAATCAAGATATTGCGCAGCTTTTGCCAGCGTGTGACACGTATAAATGTGTGGCGAATATCCCCTATTACGTCACCGCACCTATTATTCGGCACTTGCTAGAAAGCAACCCGCGCCCAAGTGTGTTGGTGTTGACTATGCAATATGAAGTGGGGCAGCGCATTGTTGCCAAGCCGGGTAATATGAGCTTATTGGCGGCCGCTGTCCAGTTTTATGGTGAACCTACGCTAGTTGGCAAGATTGCTCCTGGCGCATTCTGGCCACCACCAAAAGTAAGTTCAGCAATTTTGCGGATCGATGTGCCCGCTGAACCACTGCACCAAGTGACTAACGTCGATTGGTTTTTCAAAGTTCTGAAGGCGGGCTTTGGCAAAAAGCGTAAGCAGTTGATCAATGGTCTTAATCAGGGGCTTGCGTTGCCGAAACCACAAATTGCGGCATGCATGGCTGCTGCTAATATCGATGTGAAACGGCGCCCAGAAACGTTAGCTGTTGCCGAATGGGTTGTGCTTTCTGAGCAGCTAGCGCAGTTGTAGCGCTGCTGTTATTGCGTTGCGAGTAAGTCTTCTAAAATGGGCACCAACGCGGCGTTGAGTGCGTCATACCCCGCAGCATTCAAGTGCAATAAATCATGACGATAAGCGGCATCGACTTGCGTTGTACCATTGGTAAGCAATGGCGCAGTGTCTATGACTGTGACCAATGGGGCGTCTGCTAAGCTCAATAGATGTGTATTTACATCTGCAATCGCCACTTCAATTTCGTCTGACCAAACCAGCTTACGTGCTAATGGCACTTCACCTACGGGAAATATAGTTGTCAACACAACCTGCGCGCCTTCCGCGTGGGCAGCAGCGATGAGGACTTCGATGTTCTGTTTCGTATTTTCCACAATTGCGTCGCGTTGCGTGGGAAAGAGTTGAATTGTCTTCAAGTCATTAATACCAATTTGTAATACGACAATATCCGGCTGTACCTGCGGCGCGTGATAGCGCCAACGCAGCCTAGATTGCACGCTGGTCTCTGACCCCACCCCGCGATTCACAAACACCATCTGATCTTCTAACCCGCTAGGCGCTGGCCATTGAAACGCGCGCGAATCGCCATACATCAAAATGACAGGCAGCGCAGTTTCGGCTGGGGTGTCATCAGACGGGTGGTAACGCACGCCAATGGGGTTGAGACGCACATCATTTAGATCTTTGTAATAGCCGTTGAGACGCTTGTATTGCGTGTAGTTTGCAGCAAGGGCGAGTAAGGTTGTTACACTGAGAACAGACACAAGAAGTAGCAAAAGACGGTTGGATTTCAGCATGGCGTGATTAAACCATTTGCGCCGAACCAAATACGCAAGCGTTGGCAAAGACTCAAAAACGCCCGTCCAACATAGGGCGGGCGTTTGCTTGATAACAGTTATGGGGCGTTACGAGTTGACGGTGTCACCGGCGTCACTGTCAACATCTTCGGCGTTGTCAACGGTGTCATTGTCGTCACCGTCTTCTACGTCTACTTCATCATTCCCGCCTTCGGCGTCAATGATGTCGGTGTCATTACCGTCCCTATCATCGATGGTATCGCCAATTCGGTCAGCATCACAACCGTTTGCATTGTTCTGGCAAGTTTCGTTACCGCTAGTAATGGTGTCATCACCAGCGCCGCCATCGATGTCATCGCCAATTTCGGCATCTTCACAATTTGCAGTCCCTTGATTGTTCTGGCAAGTTTCGTCACCGCTAGTAATGGTGTCATCACCAGCGTCGCCATCGATTTCATCGCCAATTTCAGCATTGTCACAAGTTTCATTACCCT
This sequence comes from Anaerolineales bacterium, assembly GCA_020630175.1. Classification (GTDB taxonomy): domain Bacteria; phylum Chloroflexota; class Anaerolineae; order Anaerolineales; family UBA6668; genus JAHDIM01. Next base: position 17,519 of record JAHDBW010000021.1, on the reverse strand, counting down.
GATTGTTTTGGCAAGCTTCGTTACCGCCAGTAATGGTGTCATCGCCAGCGCCGCCATTGATTTCATCGCCAATTTCAGTGCGCTTACAAGCATCCGCATTACTTGAATTGTCTTGGCAAACTTCGTTACCGCCAGTAATGGTGTCATCATCAGCGCCACCGTCGATTTCATCGCCAATTTCAGCATACTCACAA
>JAHDBW010000021.1:14684-17225 GCA_020630175.1 Anaerolineales bacterium | reverse complement strand
GGCGTCGTCACCAGCACCACCATCGATGTCATCGCCAATTTCAGCATACTCACAAGCGTCATCACCTTGATTGTTCTGGCAAGCTTCGTTACCGCCGGTAATGGTGTCATCACCAGCGCCACCGTCGATGTCATCGCCAATATCAGCATTGTCACAAGCATTCTCACTACTTTGATTGTTTTGGCAAGTTTCGTCGCCGCCGGTAATGGCGTCGTCACCAGCACCACCATCGATGTCATCGCCAATTTCAGCATACTCACAAACATCATCATCATTACTTTGATTGTTCTGGCAAACTTCGTTGCCGCCAGTAATGATATCGACACCATCACCACTATCGATGGTGTCGCCAATTTCACCATAGTTACAGGCTCCCTTGATGCTTTGATTGTGTTGGCAAGTTTCGTTGCCACCATAAAGGGTGTCATTACCAATGCCGCTATCGATGGTATCGCCAATGTCAGCATAGTTACAGGTGCTATAATCCCCTTCATTGTTTTGGCAAGCTTCGTCGCCGCCAGTTATGGTGTCATCACCAGCGCCGCCAGCGATGTCGTCACCAATTTCAACACTATTACAGGCATCGTCATCTTCAGCGTTATTGTTTGCACAGGATTCATTGCCACCAGTGATGGTGTCATTTCCGTTGCCGCCTTCAATGTGGTCACCAATTTCAGCACCATTACAGGCATCTTCATCGTCAGCGTTATTGTTTGAACATTCTTCATTCCCTCCATAAAGGGTGTCATTCCCGCCGCCGCCATCAATGGTGTCGCCTAACATTGCATCTTCACAAGCATCGTCATCTTCAGCGTTATTGTTTGCACAGGATTCATTGCCGCCAGTGATGGTGTCATTTCCGTTGCCGCCTTCAATGTGGTCTCCAAGTTCAATCCTATTACAGGCATCGTCATCTCCAGTATTATTGTTTGAACATTCCTCATTTCCACCGTAAAGTGTGTCATTTCCATCGCCACCTTCAATGGTGTCGCCTAACACTACATATTCACAGGCTCCGTCCCCTTCATTATCGGAACAAGTTTCATCTCCACCTAGAATGGTATCGTTTCCTGCTCCACCATAGAGTTGGTCACCAAGGATAATATCCTGACAAGCTTCATCTTCATCAACGCCTTGGCAGGTTTCATCGCCGCCTTCAATGTAATCATCGCCTGTGCCGCCTTCAATAACATCATTACCTGCGTAACCAAAGATTTGATCAGCACCACCAAGCCCCAGTAGTCTATTGTCTTCGGCGTTGCCGTAGATTGTGTCGTCGCAGCTAGTGCCGGTAATGTCGTTACCAGACACATGGGTTGCGCCAGATGGAATTGCGACAAATGCTGAGGATCCGTCTAGGTAAAACACTCTTTTACAATTTTCAACAACTGCGTCGTCGTTTGTCTCAGGTGCTTCTGCGGCAACTGGTTGCTGCGGCGAACTGAAGTTAATGAATTTTGAGTTACTCCGACAGATCACTTGGCTACCGTCTGGGGTAGTGTGCTCAAAAAAGACTTCGATTGTGCGATTTGTTTGCCCGGGAAACGCTTCTGCGAGGATATTCGTGACGCCAGCCGAAGCATTGGTGCGGGCTGGAACTGTGAATTGAACATTGCTGTTATTGACATCGCGCACAATTAGCCGACCGTCTTGTGCGGCTGAATTTTCGTTTATAAAGCTGACTTCTACCGCTTCACCTGTGGTGCGCCATTCCGGATTGGTTGCGCTCGTTGCAAAGGTTTGGCCGATGGTGCTGCAAATTTCTTCAGACCCAGCGGCGACTTGGACTCCAAGCACATCTGTCTCTAGCGCTTGAAATTGCGCGTAGCTCACGTTGCTCCGGCAGACAGTGTTTCCATTGGCATCAGCATGTGTAAATATGAACGCGAAATTTGTGAGTGGTGTGTCCGTCACGCCAGACGTATCGAATGCACCATATGCCGTTGGCTGGGTTAGGGCTGGAATTGAGAACGTCGCAGCATTTGTGAGCGGTGTGCCGGTACTGTCCGTTTCGTAGACAACGAGCGTACTGCTTGTGATGGATTGCGTGGGCGTTGCAAATGTCAGTTCGACCAGATCACCCCATAGCTGTTGGGCGGGTTGCTGTGCAGCGGCGGGGATGGTTGTGCATTGTGGTAATGCGATTATGCTGTCATAAGCGGGAGCGGGGGTTGCAAACACCGTGACCGATGTAATGCTACAGGCTAAGAGCGCTGCAATAATAAATTTTACGTATTTGTGGTCTAGTCTTTTAAACATCATCTTCCTTACCTGTAGTTGTTTTACCTAGTTACGACGATAAACTGTTGAATTGCTAGTAACTTTCAAGCCGCCTATTAAAGCGGTACATCTCCTTTAGTTACTGTGCATAGTCTAATAATTCGCATGGATTGATATCGGGTAAGGCTGTAATTAGGCTTCTATTTTTGCCCGATCAAAGTCGGGCAAAAATGGAATTAAGTGGTGATTGTGTTCCGTTATGTAAATAAACAACGCCTAATTTGAATCAAAAACGCCCAGCTTTTGGGGCTGGGCGTTTTG
>JAHDBW010000021.1:0-14584 GCA_020630175.1 Anaerolineales bacterium | reverse complement strand
TGTCATTGCCGGTGTTTGACGATTCGACACACGTAGCGTCGTCTTCTGGGCAGGGGGCAGCGCCGCCAAATAACTGATCGTCGCCAGCGCCGCCTTCAATGGTGTCGTTGCCATCAAAGCCAAAGATGGTGTCGTCGCCGCCAAGACCGTCTAGAACGTTGTCTTCGCCGTTGCCATAGATGGTGTCATCACAGCTTGAGCCGGTAATGTCGTTGCCGCTTACGTGGGTTGCCCCCGCTGGAATGGAAGCGAATGCATCAGACCCATCTAGGTAGAACACCTGCTTGCAATTCTCTACCGAGGCTTCTTCAGAAGGGCCTGAGGCATTAGAGGTTGTTTCAGCTGGTGCTGCAGCGCTAAAGTTTTCAGTCTGCGGCGCACTAAAATTGATAAATCTTGAATTGCTGCGACAGACAACCGCGCCGCCATCGGCAGTGGTGTGTTCAAAAAAGACTTCAATTGTGCGATTCTGTTGACCAGGAAAGCCATTACTTACAATGTTGGTAATGCCATTGCCGCCGTTGATGGTGGTTGGAACCGTAAACTGTTCATTGGTATTCACATCCTGCACAATCAATCTGCCCGCCTGTGATGCGGCGTTCCCGTTTGAAAAGCTGACTTCAACAGCTTCGCCAGCCATACGAAATTCTGGATTTGTTGTTGAGGTTGCAAACGTTTGGTCAATCGTGCTGCAAATTTCAGTGCCGTTCGCGTCAACTTGCACGCCAAGGACGGCAGTGGCTACCCCTTGAAATTGAGTCAGGCTAACGTCACTACGGCAAACGGCGTTGCCAGCCGGGTCTTGGTAGACAAACATCAACGCGAAAGCTGTGGTTTGTGAAGGGGGGGCGCCGGATGTATCAAACGCACCATAGCCTGCGGGTTCAGTGAGCGCTGGAATACGATGGGTCACGCTATTGGCGATGGGCGTACCGACAGCATCGACTTCGTAAACGAGCAAGTCGCTGCTGGCAACGGCTTGGCTAGGTGTTGTGAAAGAGAGTTCTAGTTTCGTGCCCCAATCCAATTGGCTTGGAAGGACATTGGCATTGACGGGAGTAATGCTGGCGCATTGTGGCAATGCCGTGGTTGCAGAATAATCTGGTGCAGGCATGGCATATACAGACAGCGATGTAAGACTACAGATAATGAGCGCTAGCACAGCGCGCATTATGCGTTTAGGGGTGTTAAAAAAGTGCATCTTGTTTCCTCGAATTGCGAAATACCGCGGCCGCAATTACGTAATAACTACCATTTGATTGCTGACACGGTTGCCAGCGAACGACTAATACTGGTTCATTAGAAGCGTTTACCCATGCTCTAATGAAAACTTACCGATTTTGTTTTGATCGTCACCTCCGATGTTGTACCTCGTGATTGGTATTGAGCTGTGGCAGTCCTACGTAAATTTATTTGCCTAAGACTGATAGATTGAACTATACGGAGCAAGCGTGAACAGATCGTGAATAGATCGGGAGTGCCACATGCCGCGCAATAGCGCACCTGTTAGCTTCGCTCTTATGCTGCTTATTGAATCAAAAACGCCCAGCCTTTGGGGGCTGGGCGTTTTATAAGGATCGTTAGCAGACGCTTTAACGGGCGTTATTCATTTGCGTTGTTTCCGTCTCCTGGTGTGTCGCTGGTGACGGTTTCTGCGTTCGTAACGGTGTCGTTAGTGTCGCCATCGTTCACATCAACTGCGTCATCTCCATCACCTGCGTCAACTGTGTCAATATCACCTGTATCTCCAGTGTCAGTAATGGTGTCACCTGCGATTGCTTTGGAACCACAACCGGTGCCACACGCTTCATTACCACCGCTAATGATGTCGTTGCCAGCGCCACCATCAATGACATCACCAACAGTTCTGTCGGTTTCGAAATCATTGCAGGCCGCTACTCCATTATTGTTGCAGGTCTCATTGCCACCAGTAATTGTGTCGTCGCCTGCGCCGCCGGTGATGGTATCGCCGACCTGTGACGCAGCGCCACACGCTGCAAAGCCGCTGTTGTTATCGCACGCTTCATTGCCACCGATGATGGTGTCATTCCCCGCACCACCGTCAATAATGTCGCCTACATGCGTGAGATCTGTATTGGGATTGTTTGAAACATTCAGATTAGCTGATGGATTGGCTGAATGAAAACTGTCACAGACAGACTTTGCTGTTGAGTCAGAGCAGTCTTCATTGCCGCCTTCAATATGATCATTCCCTTTTCCGCCGTCAATTCGGTCGCCGATAAGTGCGCCAGCACAGGCTTCTTCGGCGTTAACGCCGCAACGTTCATTACCACCTTCAATATGATCAGCACCATCACCGCCGTTAATAACGTCTCCAATTTTGTGACTTACGCAGGCTTCCGTCCCGGTCTCTTGGCATTTTTCGTTACCACCATAAATTTTGTCGGCACCAGCGTCACCGTTGATGGTGTCATTCCCACTGTGCGCCTCTTGGCAAGCGAGATCGGTTGCTTCACATTCGTCGCCGCCAAAAAGGATGTCGTTTGCGCTGCCGCCGTTAATGATGTCGTCGTCTTTACCGCCTTGAATATGGTCTTGTCCGGCGCCACCGTTAATTGTGTCGTTGCCATCAAACCCTAAAATGGTGTCATCGCCGCCAAGCCCATCAATAACATTGTTATTTGCATTGCCATAAATCGTGTCGTCACAGCTTGATCCGGTAATATCATTACCCGCGACATGTGTTGCGCCAGCAGGAATTGTGGTGAACGCATCCGAGCCATCTAAATAGAATACGCGCTTACAGTTTTCAACCACGACGGATGAACTGGCTGTTTCTGTGTCCACTGGGGCAGCCGAACTGAAATTGGAAGTTTGCGGTGCGTTGAAATTGATAAATTTCGAATTACTGCGACAAACAACGGCGCTCCCATCGGCTGTGGTGTGTTCAAAAAAGACCTCAACCGTTCTATTCTGTTGGCCTGGAAATCCATCGCTCACAATATTTGTGAAGCCGTTTTCAGCGGTTGTAAATGCGGGAGCCGTAAACTGTTGGTTGGAATCGACATCACGCACAACTAATCGGCCGGCTTGTGCAGCTGAATTTTTATCAGAGAAACTGACCTCGACGGCCTCACCTGTTGTGCGGTATTCAGGATTGTTGACTGACGTGACAAATGTTTGCCCAATTGAACTGCAAATTTCTGAACGCACTTGAACACCGCGCACATCGGTCTCTATGCCTTGAAATTGCGTGTAACTGATGTCGCTGCGGCAAACCGCGTTGCCCGCATCATCACGATGGATAAACATCATGGCGTACGGCACAGTTAGCGTTGCATCTGCGCCAAGCGTTTCAAAGTTGCCCGCGCCGGTTGGCCGCGTGCGGGCGGGGATGGTGTAGGTCATGCCACCGACAATTGGCGCGCCAGTCGCATCGACTTCATAAATTGCCAGTTCTGACTGCCCAATCGCGCGTGTTGGGGCTGAGAAAGTCAAGGCAACTGTTTCGCCCCAGTTGCGTTGAGTTGGGGCATTCGCCGTTGTTACATTGTTATCAATAGTGGAGCATTGCGGCAGCGTGGCACTTGCGGCATAGTCTGGGGCAGGGGTTGCAAACACCGATACGATTGCAGTATTGCAGACGACAGCAATGGCAATCCCTAACTTGAAATATTTCTGAATACGTTTACGTAACATCTTTTACCGTCTCCTACTCTTTATCAACTAACATTTTTGCTATTCGGTTGTCAGCGATAACACGTTACATTTGATGCAAATTATAGAGAGAGCAAAACCAAAGAGGGTTTCTGTTTAGATATAAGCTAGTTTGCAATGAGTCTGAAATTTGCTTTTGAGGGCAACAGAATCAAAAACGCCCAGCCAAAGTAGCTGAGCGTTTTTATTTTGGTGGAGATGCCGAGATTTGAACTCGGGTCCGATAAGAGTATTCTGAAAACGTCTACGAGCGTATTCGATTTATTTTATTTCACCGCAGGCTCCCCAATCGACAGGGTAACGTAGCGGCAATCCATTTACCTTGAGCGCAGTTCATGGCGTGCTGCGCTGCATATCGTCTTGATGACGCCTAGCCCCGATCCGGACGATCAACGTACCGAGGTAGACGGGTTCCCTTGGGAACCAATGCTATTCACTAACTGCGATTAAGCAGCGAGTGGAAGAGCACTGTAATTGGATTTGCCAATTAAAAGTTGTGTACGGATTTAACGAGGTCGGTACCTCTCGGCTCGCAATCTGCAGTAATGACGTCTTCCGTCTAAGCCTGTCATCCCCAATAGATTGGATAAAAAGTGTAGCACAGGTGTTTGTGTTGATGCAATACGAAAGTTGATTGGTGAAGCTACGAAGGGCACGAATGGGAATTGCGGCAGGTGGTGTGTTCTCAAACTGCGTTGTCCGCGCTTGTCTGCGGCGAAAACTTGTTTATGTAACCAGATGAGGGCGTGCCTACAGATAGATGCGTAAGGTCGAGTAAAATAGAGATATGTCTCCACTCGCGCTTTTACTTCTTGCGGCCATTATCGGCCTGATTTTTTATCAAAATATGTCTGCTAAGGCTAAACCTAAGCTGGCAACAACTTGCCCTCAGTGTAAGTCTGAAAAAATTGTCAAAGTTGATGAAGAGTTGACAAATCTCAAAGAAAAAAGCATTCAAGGTATTGTGACCAGCGCTGGCTATACGGCAACCGTCAAGCGGCACTATCGCTGCCAAAGCTGCGGCAATGGTTGGCACACCTCAGATAAAGAAGTGCGTTAACCAAAAACAGCCAACGCCCAACTTTCGTTGACCATTGGCTGTTGAGAATTGAAAATTCTTCGCGATTTATTCGCGCCGACCCATTTCACGGGCAATCTTCCGGTCCGCATCGCGCTTGGCAATAGACTGTCGCTTGTCGTAGTCTTTCTTCCCTTTCCCAATTGCAATTTCAACTTTGGCTAAGCCGCGTTGTAAATAAACAGCGGTTGGCACCACTGCGTAGCCCGGTTGCTTCATCTTTGAAATGATTTTCTCAATTTCACGTTTGGTCAGCAGCAGCTTACGCGGGCGCATTGGTTCATGGTTTTCCATGGCGTGTTGATAGGCCGAGATATGCACATTTTGCAGCCATAGCTCGCCGTCAATATTGGCGACATAGCTATCACGCAACTGTACCAGACCTGCCCGAATGGCCTTGATCTCGGTGCCAAGCAGGGCCACGCCGGCCTGATATTTAAGTTCTAGCGCGTAGTTATGGCGCGCTTTTCTGTTTTGGGCGATGATCTTCTTGCCGCCGCCCGGTCTCGTGTTTGTCATGAGTTGTTATTAAAATATTGTATTGCTTGTTCTAGCCAAGGATCGCCTTGGGCTAGGTCGCTACCACCGGCACCCGGATCAACCACAATGTTTGGCGCTAAGCCCGTGCCATCAATGACGGCGCGTTTAGGTGTAAACCATTTTGCGTTCGTTACGTTTAGGCTAGATCCGTCAGAAAGCTGATAGACCAACTGCACCGATCCTTTACCAAAACTAGTCGTCCCGATTAGCGCCGCGCGATCTCGGTCGCGTAAGGCTCCCGCTAAAATTTCAGAGGCGCTGGCCGTGCCGCCATTCATGAGTACAACGACGGGAATTTCCAATGCTGGACCACCGCCGCGTGCTTCAAAAATATTTTCGTCTTCTGCGCCGCGTTTCTCTTCAAGTAGGATTGGCCCACCGTCTAAGAAGTGGCTAGCGACGTCTACGCTGGCGTTTAGTAATCCGCCCCCATTATCTCGCAAATCGACAATGAGTTTCGTGGCACCTTCGGCAATCAGTTCATTGATGCCTTGTTCGGCTTCGGCAGACGTACGGTCGCTAAAGCGTCCGATGTCTAAAATGCCGATATCGGTATTGTCTAACATGCGCCATTCTACAGACGGGATTTCGAACTCTTCACGCTCAATGCTGACTTCAACCTGCGTGCCATCTTCCTTTTGGATGACTAGCATCACAACTGTGCCTGCTTCACCCCGGATCATGGCAACGGTGTCGTCTGGAGTCATTGCTGGTGTTAGCAGAATGCCATCGACGCCAATCAGCATGTCGCCCGTGACTAAGCCGGCCCGCGCCGCCGGACTTTCCCGAAACGGATCAATAATGGCTGTGCCGTCTTCATTGAAATTGAGGCGTGCCCCAATCCCACCAAATTTGCCGGATAAATTATCGCTGTTGAGCTCAGCCTGAACCGGCTCATTGAACACTGTATAAGGATCGCCCAATTCCGTCAACATCCCGCGGATCATGCCATACTCTTGTTGCGTTTGATCGGGGATCTCGCCAAGGAAATCACTATCGATTAGTCCTTGTACTTCTGTCAAGATGGGATAATCTACCGAGCCGCTAATTTGCTCGATGACAGTGGGCTGACTGCCAAAGCGTGAGGCCAGCAGCAAGCCCGCCAAAAATGACATCGCAGACACAAGGACCACGCCCACAAACAGCAGGGCGGGTTTTACAAAATCAGATGTTGAGTTCATGTTGTAACAAGAAACGAGGGTATTAAGACAAGCCTCGCAACGTGTCACTTAACAGTGCATTGCTGGTGCGGCCTTATTAGATTGTGCAATGGGCGCTAGACAACATCGACAGTTGTGCCGATTTCTTCTACCAACGCCTCACCATAGGGTACAACAGGTAGCGCCCAACGGTAAAACCATTTTGCAATTTGCGGGGTCACATTGATACAACCATGGCTCCACGGGGTGCCATAGTCGTTATGCCAGAAGGTGCCGTGAATGGCCATTACGCCGTTGAAGTACGTTACCCAAGGCACGCCGGGCAGGTCAAAGTGATCTGGCGCGGCAGCATCATCACCGGCCATGTGGCGGGCGGGGCGCTTGCGGTGCACTTGGCTAGAGCCATACGGCGTGCGGAAATCACCAAGTAGATTGCCTTCAGAATCGCTATAACGCCTGCCAGAAGACATCAACGTTTTGAGTTTGAGATCATCCCCTTCATAAGCGGCGATGGTTTGCGCAGTGGTGTTGATCTCAATGCGTTTGTTGGTTACCGTTGGCGAAATTGGCGTTAGCTCATGCGGTGGAATGCGGCGCATTGTGTGCGCCGGTGCGTAATACGTTTCGTTGGTGCGGTCATCCCATAGTTCATACCAAATACCGCCGCTATCTGCCTTGTGCGCGGCTACTGCCCAATAAGTGGAACCATAATACAAGGTGTAAGCCACATCGGCGTTTGCGTTTGGCTGCCAGCGCGTGGTGGCAATTGGCACGGTGAGCTCAAACAACATGCCAGTTGGATCAATGTTGAGAATGCCGGGGTTTAGCCGATCTTCTACCAACTGCACATTGCTGGAGTGCACAAAGCCACCATCTGTGGCGTACCACTTGGGATTTGGCGCGTAGTCATCAATTGTTGGCACTTGGCTATAGATTGGAATAATCGCGTCGCGGTCATGGCGGCCAACGTGTTTGGCGATCACTGAGGGTTGCTCATAAACGGTGACATACACCATGAGGCAGCGTCCCAGCGTTTGCAATTTGCCACTGGCGGCGATTGCGGGCAGGGCGGGTTTTAATAAGCCAGCGGCTAGGCCAGCCGCTCCAAGTTGTAAAAATTGACGACGTGAATATGACATAGGGAATTGATTACCACCCAACAATATCAATATGATGGGTAATTCTCTGTAAGGTTCGTGACGAATCAAACTCTACCGCGACCATGTCTATGCGCCACGGGGCATCAAGTTGCTGGTCGTCTAGATAGCATTCTGCGATGCGTGCTAAACGCGTTTGCTTGCGCTGATCTACGCTATCTTCAGGAGAGCCGTATTTAGTGCTGGTGCGGGTTTTCACCTCGATGAAAATCCACTCCACTCCGTGCCGCGCAATGATATCCATTTCACCAGCTTGGCAGCGCCAGTTTGTTTCAATAATGGTGTAACCGTCTGCTACGAGTTTAGTTTGCGCCAGCCGCTCACCTAAAGCACCAATCGTTTTACGAAAATTTGTCACGCGCTTATGTTAACACGGGCTGGGCTTAGGTGCGGTAAGGGGGCATTTAGACCTAACCGCTTCTAGAGCACACGCGTGTTGACTGGTGACGTTGCCTTAAATAACGAAGCAGCTTGCTTGGCGCAGGCTGCTTCGTCTTGTGTAATGAATTGATTAGCGGCTAACGCGTTCTGGGCGCTCGGCCAAGGTTACCGGCACTTCAATCAGTTCGCCAGCGCGTAAGACTGAGAAGTTCACCGTGTCACCGGGGCGGACGCTTTTCACCAAGAATGCAATCAGGTCATCCATGTTTGAAATTTCAGTGTCACCGGCCTGCACAATGATGTCACCGCCAACTGGCCAGCGGGCGCCTTCTATTTCAATGGCGTCTGTCGCGCCTTTGAGGCCCGCGCTATCGGCTGGGGTGCCTGCAAAGACATCAATTACCATCGCGCCACGTTGCGTGATATCGAGTTCCATTGCTTCAATTTGATCAAGCGATAGCGGAGAGCCGGTAATCCCTAAGAATGGGTATTTATATTCCCCGTTGGCAATTAGATCTGGTGCAACTTGGCGCACGATGTTAGCTGGAATGGCAAACCCAACGCCGGAACTTGAGCCGGACTCAGACAGAATTAGCGTGTTCACGCCAATCACATTGCCATCGGCATCAATCAATGGCCCACCGGAGTTGCCGGGATTGATTGCCGCATCGGTTTGGACCATTTCTGGAATTGAGAACTGGCTTAGGCCAGACGGTTGCGTCCGCCCAACCGCGCTCACAATCCCCGCAGTTAGGGTCCACGTTTCGCCAAACGGGTTGCCAAGCGCAATCGCACGTTGGCCCACAAAGACCTCATCTGAGTCGGCCAGCGAAATTGGGCGCAGTAATGATGGATCAATATCAACTTTGATCACGGCTAGGTCGCTGTCTGGATCTGTTCCCAACACATTGGCGCGGGCGATAAGGCCATCAAAGAAGGTCACTTGCACGGTTGAGGCATTGGCAACCACGTGATTATTGGTCACGATGTGGCCTTCTTTATCAATAATGAAGCCGGAACCAGAGCCGCGTCCAAAGAAGCTATCTGGCAGTTCAAAATCTTCTGGTATGTTTTCTAGGTCTAACCCTTCGGCGTCTTCTAGATTGGTTTCTGTGGTCACGTTGATCAGCACCACGGATGGCGCTGCGGTTTCATAGATGTCGTTGAGCAGCACTTCTTCGGCGTCTGGGGCAACGGTTTGTAGATCGCTGGCCGCGTCTGCGGCGGTGGGCTCCAGAATCTCAGTGTCTGAAATCTGGACAGCGGTTGCATTGTCTTGCGCTTGAGGCACAATTGCAATCTCAGGCTCGCTCGCGCTGAATAGGGATGTACATGCAATTGACGCAAGAGCAAGGGCCGAGACCGCCGTTGCGATAGGGAGAAATCTTCGTTTCATAGGGTTAGAGGTGTCCATAAATAAGCGTTTTGCAGAAAGTGATCGGTGTGATCAATCGGGTTCTGGCTTTACATAGTTGAATGCAATGACATGCAATATCTTACTGCACGTCTGAAAAATCAATTAACGTGCTCAAAGCATAAAGACTTTATATTAGAAATTTGCAAACTCAGTCTGAGTAGTGTCTGAGTAAGGCGCGCAAACTTATCTGCTGCACATGTTATAGATGGAATTGCGCGAAAGAGATATAGTTATTCGTATTGCTATCCTTAATTTATAGCGCTAACTAGCAAATCAACAAGAGTTTTGGAGATCGTTGCATGAGTGAAAAATTGACCGCCCAAATTGTTGCCATTGGCACTGAACTGCTGCTAGGCAACACCGTAGACACCAACAGCGCCTACATTGCCAAAGAACTCGGCAAACAAGGGCTTGCTGTTGAGAGCATCGCCGTCGAGGGTGATGACGAAGGGCGTATTGTTGCTGCGTTACAAAAAGCGCTAGCTGAAGCCACTGTGGTGTTTACCACGGGCGGCCTAGGGCCAACGATTGATGATAAGACGCGGTCTTCTGTTGCGGCGGCAGTTGGGCGTGACCTGGTGTTTGATGAAGACTTACTTGCGCAAATTGAAGCGCGGTTCGCCAAGTTCAAACGTAAGATGAAACCGAACAATCGCACCCAAGCTTGGATTCCAGCGGATGCATTGCCGTTAGAAAACCCAGTTGGAACGGCACCATGTTTTATTGTAGAAGAAGGCAATAAGGCCTTGATTTCACTTCCGGGCGTGCCGCGTGAAATGAAGTATATGTTGCAAAACCGCGTGATTCCGTATTTGCGGAAGCGCTATAGCCTGACGCAAGTGCTCAAAACTAGAACGCTGCACGTGGTTGGGATGGGCGAAAGCGATATTGATGCGCGTATCTCAAATTTAGAAGAGCTAGAAAATCCGATTGTCGGGCTTGGTGCGCATGCGGGCGTGGTTGATATTCGGATCACTGCCAGTGCAGATACAATGGCCGAGGCCGATAAATTGATTGCTGAGGTAGAAGCCGAAGCGCGTGAAAAGCTTGGCGCGGCGATTTATGGTGTCGATGGTGAAACGCCAGCGGATGCCGTGGTTCGTAATTTACAGGCAAGTGGCAACAAAACGCTTTATATTGTGGAAAGCGGCACGGCGGCGCTTATGGCCACGCGTGTGGCTGCGGCTGATGTGGGCGGCACGACGTTTGTTGGGTCTCAGCTTGGCGCGACGTTAGCGCATGGGCAAGACCTTGTGCCGATTGTGGAGCAGCGCGTAAAGGCTACAGCGGCCAACGTTGCTGCTGATTTTGTGTGCGCCAATGTTGTTACATCAGAAGGCAAAGACGTTTCCTATGCCACTGCAATTTGGAGCAAAACGGACGGCCTAATTATTAGTGATCACCGTGATGCCAGTGCCAATGCGGCGTATGTGTCGTCTTGGGGTGCGAATGGCTGTATGAGCCGTTTGCTAGACCATCTGCGGAAAACGGCGTAATCCATAAGAATCAAAAAAGGCGTTGTCAATTGACAACGCCTTTTCATTTTACAAAGCAAAAACGACCTTAGCTGTCGCCGCCGCCTTTCATTTGTTCGTCGACGTATTTGACTGCGTCGGCAACGGTTTGAATTTTTTGGGCGTTTTCGTCTGAAATTTCGCCACCGAATTCTTCTTCGAACTGCATAATGAGTTCAACGAGATCAAGTGAGTCTGCGTTTAGGTCGTTGCGGAAATGTGATTCTGGTTTGATATCTTCTGCTTCAACACCGAGGATCTCGACGATGATTTCTGAAATTTTGGCTGCTGTATCTGACATACGATTCTCCGAATTAGTAAGGCGCCGTTATCTGGCTAAAATTTTTCTTTTGTGAAAGTTTGCACAACTTTACCGAACTCATAGGATTTGTCAATCCGGTTGCTAGAATTTGACACTAACTGACCCGATTGATAGTATTCCTACTTAGTAATGTTGCACAAGTTGCGACAATAATGGAGCGATAATGCAATCGCATCAAAGGCGATTTAAAGAGCATTGCCCCATATCCACACACTGGAACACCCCTAAATGCCGAAAGTTACGACCGGAACCCGCAAAGATGACCATATTCGTATAAATCTGGAAGAGAACGTAGGATTCAACACCGTTGCAACGGGCTTAGATCGCTTGCGTTTCGAGCATCGCGCGTTACCTGAGCTAGATTTAGAGGCCATTGATCTTTCAACTGAATTCTTTGGCAAACCAATGGGCGCACCGATCCTGATCTCATCGATGACGGGTGGCACAACGCACGCTGGGCAAATCAATCGCAACTTGGCGTTAGCCGCTGAAGAGATGCAAATCGCCATGGGCTTAGGCTCAATGCGGGTGGTGTTGGAAGACCCCGCCGCCGCCGAGACCTTTGCTTTACGCAAATACGCACCCACAACATTGCTATTTGCCAACCTTGGCGCAGTTCAGCTCAACTATGGCTATGGCGTAGACGATTGTATGAAGCTTGTTGATGTTTCTGAAGCAGATGCGCTAATTTTGCACTTCAATGTGTTACAAGAGGCCGTGCAGCCCGAAGGCGACACCAATTTTTCAGATCTTATCCGCAAAACGGAAGAAATTTGTAAGGGACTTGCTGCACAAGGTGTACCAGTAATTGCCAAAGAAGTTGGGTGGGGCTTTTCTAGTGAAGATGCGCGCAACCTCATCAACGCGGGTGTGGCCGCAATTGATGTTGCGGGTGCGGGCGGCACATCTTGGAGCCAGGTTGAAATGTACCGGGCGCAAACAGACATTCAGCGCAATATTGCAGCAACGTTTGTAGACTGGGGCATTCCTACGGTGGATGCAATTCAGAACGTCTTGACTGTCAAACCGGATTTTCCTGTGATCGCGTCTGGTGGCGTTCGAAACGGGCTTGAGATTGCCAAAACGATTGCGCTCGGCGCTCAGCTGGGCGGCATGGCTGGGCCATTTTTACGTGCAGCGATAGACTCAACTGATGCCGTGACAGATGTCATTTGGCAAACCATGCGCGAACTGCAAATTGCTATGCTTTGCACAGGCAATGCAGATATTGCTAGCTTAGCAACCACGCCCCTGATTAGGATCTAAAAGAATGTTTTCAAAAGAAACAGTAGCAACGTATTTCGCGGCAATTGACGCAGAAATCAAAGACCTGCTTAACTATCCATCGCCAGACGCAGATGCGTATTGGCAGATGTTGTATTACCACATGGATTGGGAGAATTACGGTCAGCCTGATCCCAAACCGGGCAAGCGCATCCGGCCCTTGTTGACGTTACTGAGTGCCGAAGCGCAGTCTGGCGCGTATGAAGCCGCGCTGCCGTTTGCGGCTGCCGTTGAAATTTTGCACAACTTCTCACTGGTGCATGATGATATTCAAGACCAAAGTGACTTGCGGCGTGGGCGATTGACCGTTTACAAGCTGTGGGGCGTTCCCCAAGCCATTAATGCTGGCGATGCGTTATTTACGTACTCACATGCGGCGCTGCGGCGGGCAAAACTTCCGGCAGAGGATTTGGTAACCGCTTGGCAAATTTTTGATGACACGTGCTTGGCACTCACGCGCGGGCAATACTTAGACATGAGTTTTGAGACGCGTGATCAAGTGAGTGTGGCTGAGTACTTTGAAATGATTGGAGGCAAGACGGCCGCATTGCTGGGCGCTGCCGCTGAATTAGGCGCGTTGGCTGCCGGTGCAACGCCTGCGCAACGCCTGCACTTTCGGGAATATGGCCGCCACTTGGGGCTTGCCTTCCAAGTTCGTGATGATATTTTAGGGATTTGGGGCGATGAATCGGTAACGGGAAAATCAGCCGCGACCGACATCATCACCCGTAAGATGACGTTACCCGTACTGCATGGGATGGAACAATCAGCCGACTTTGCGAAGGCTTACGCGTCCACCGAAGCGTCGGTTGCCGAGATTGTGCAAATGCTGCAAGACATTGGTGCTGATGAGCATGCGACTGAAATTGAGCACCATCACTCAGATTTGGCAATGCACCACTTAGCAGAGATTGAAAAACAGCATCCTGCGCCAGATTTATTAAAACAACTGACGGCGAAATTACTCAATCGCGCCCATTAATCGGGATGCGTGGGGCCACGCACGTGCTAAATCGCTTTTACCCTTGCGTAACATAGGGGTTCTTTTAGATAATAGGCAATATGACTGTTCAGGCACGCATCCACTTTTATAATCAAGATCCCATTCGCGGGATGTTGCTTGAGATGCCCGCAGTGCGTGATACCCTCTTGCGTATTCAAAGCCCCTTGCAAGATAACAATATTGAAGTTGACTATCTGAGCACAGGTGTATCGGTTATTTACGTATCTGTTAGCGATATCAAATGCATTGAGATTTTGCCTGAAGATGATGGCGATGATCTGCTTGTGAGCTTTGTACGCGAATAACCCCAACTAACTTTCTAGCCCAACCTTATGGCAAAAAAACGAGACAATATTTACCGCATTCTAGTTGTAGACGACGAGCAACGGATGATCAACTTCATCCGGATGAACCTGCAACTTGAAGGCTTTGAAGTGTACGAAGCAAACGATGGCGTTGAAGCCTTAGAAAAAGTGCGCGACGTGCTGCCAGACTTGGTCATTCTTGACGTCATGATGCCCAAGTTAGACGGCTTCGATACGCTCGAAATGATCCGTGAAAACAGCAGCGTGCCCGTCATTATGCTCACTGCCCGCAGTGATGAAGACGACAAGGTCCGAGGCCTTGAGCTTGGCGCTGATGATTATGTCACCAAGCCGTTTGGCCCACGCGAACTGGTGAGCCGCGTCAAAGCGGTTTTGCGCCGTGCAGAATCCACAACAGATAGCAGCAAAGGCCCAATTGAAATTGATGACCGTCTTCAAATCGATTTTGATCGCCGTGAAGTGTTGGTCGAAGGCAAGATGGTCAAACTGCGCCCAACGGAATATCGACTGCTGTATCACCTTGTGATGAACGCCGGTTGGGTTGTGCCGCACGAGCAATTGCTCGCCAAAGTGTGGGGCTATGAATACCGCGAAGAAACGCACTACTTGCGCCTTTACATCAATTACTTGCGCCAAAAACTAGAGCAAGACCCCGCCAAACCAGACTACATTCTGACCGAGCGCGGCGTTGGCTATCGCTTTGTAGATTACAAACGCGACAAAG
>JAHDBW010000218.1 GCA_020630175.1 Anaerolineales bacterium | reverse complement strand
AAAACGCCGAACGCTTCGGCGTTTTTGACTTAACTCTCTCATCCGCGGCAAAAAAGGATGACAAAGGACGGCTCTAAAAATGACAGATCTCAATAAATACAGTTCCCAAATTACGCAGCCTAAGAAGCAAGGCGCTTCACAGGCCATGTTGTATGGCACCGGCATGACGCGGGAAGACATGGACAAAGCGCAAGTCGGCATCGGCAGCGTTTGGTATGAAGGCAATACCTGTAATATGCACCTGTTGGCGTTAGGCAGTAAGGTCAAGCAAGGCGTTACGGCGGCGGGCTTAGTGGGCATGCGCTTCAACACCATTGGCGTGAGTGATGGCATTTCTATGGGCACGGATGGCATGAGCTACAGCTTGCAATCACGTGAGATTATTGCCGACTCGATTGAAACGATCATGAGTGCGCAATGGTATGACGGCTTGGTTGCATTGCCCGGTTGTGACAAAAACATGCCTGGCTGTATTATGGCAATGGGCCGTTTGAACCGACCCTCGTTGATGATCTATGGTGGCACAACGCGTGCGGGTGATCACTGTGGTCAGAAGCTGGATATTGTGTCTGCCTTCCAAAGTTATGGAGAGTATATTTCTGGCGCGATTGACGAAGAAACCCGCCAAGCGATTGTCGAAAAATCGATCCCCGGCGCTGGGGCTTGTGGTGGTATGTACACCGCAAACACGATGGCAACGGCTATTGAAGCGTTGGGCATGTCATTGCCGTACAGCTCATCAACGCCAGCTGATGAAAAAGTAGATGAATGTATGCGCGCTGGTGAAGCGGTGCGTTACTTGCTTGAAAACGACATCAAACCGCGTGACATTATGACCCGTGAAGCATTTGAAAATGCAATGGTCATGGTTATGGCGCTTGGTGGCTCTACCAATGCAGTCTTGCACTTGTTAGCAATGGCGCGCTCGGTTGATATTGAACTGACCATTGATGACTTCCAAACCATCTCTGACAAAGTGCCGTTTATTGCCGACCTCAAACCAAGTGGCAAATACGTACAAGAAGACCTGCACAATGTCGGTGGCACGCCAGCTGTGATGAAATACTTGCTAAGCAAAGGCCTAATCCATGGGGATTGCCTCACCGTTACCGGTAAAACCGTAGCAGAGAACTTGGCTGACGTGGCAGATCTTGCAGCAGATCAAGACATTATCAAGCCGTTGGATGGGCCAATCAAAGAAAGTGGTCACCTGCAAATTATGTATGGCAATGTCTCACCAACAGGCGCTGTGGCAAAGATCACGGGTAAAGAAGGGCTGACCTTCTCTGGCGATGCAATCTGCTATGACTCAGAAGAAGACATGATGGCTGGGCTTGAGAAAGGCGAGATCCGCAAAGGACATGTCATCATCATTCGCTATGAAGGGCCAAAAGGCGGACCGGGGATGCCAGAAATGCTGACACCAACCTCAGCAATTATGGGCGCTGGTCTAGGGCAAGACGTGGCGATGCTTACCGATGGTCGCTTCTCTGGCGGGTCACACGGCTTTATCGTGGGGCACATCACTCCAGAAGCGCAAGAAGGCGGCACAATCGCGCTAATCCAAGATGGCGATAAGATGACAATTGACGCTGTCAAGCGCAAAATTGACGTGCATATTTCTGATGAAGAACTGGCTGAGCGCCGCGCTGCGTGGCAAGCCCCAGCGTATAAGTTCACGCGTGGCACGCTGTATAAGTACATCAAAAATGTAAAATCGGCTTCAGAAGGATGTGTAACTGACGAATAGCAGTTTACCTAGTTCTGGATTTGAATTGAAAGCGTCGCAATTTGCAAAAATTGCGACGTTTTTTGCTTAAGTTGGAACTAGACCAGACGGCAGTAGATAGGCGGAAAGAAATTGATGTGTGTTAGTTTACCCATCAAATTACTTGCTGAGTAAATTGTGCTAGACCTATGTATATAAACTACGTGCGTACTGTGCAGTATTTCTGAAATACAGTACAAAAGAGCCTTTTTTGATGGCGTATCACAGTTTCTTAGTAATTCTGATTAACTTTTGTAACAATATTTGTGGGGTAAATAGTTTTTTAAAAGTTGAGTATAATCCAATCATTGTACAGACTGTAATATTGAATGAAACGCATTCTAGTTATTGACGACGAGCCAAGATTGCTCGATACCTTAGAAAAGTTGCTCACTCCAGAGAACTTTATTGTGACGACTGCAGGTAGTGCGTTTGAAGGTATTCAAAAATTAGAACAGCAAAAATTCGACATCGTACTTTGTGACTGGCTAATGCCCAATGGCAACGGCTCTGTTGTTGTGAATTACATTCATGAGGAAAGCGACAATCCTTGGATGCCGATTGTGATCTATTCTTGCTACGAGCCGTACTTCTTCCCAAAAGAGACGCAAGGCCTCAAAGTCGATGCGTTTCTCTCCAAGTTTGATTCGGTCGATGTGTTGTATAACACCCTCCACTCACTAACGCGCTAGGCGATGTCTAGTTCTTACAATAACATCATCTTTTTTGATGGCGTCTGTAACCTGTGCAATCATGCGGTTGATTTCATCATTCGGCATGATCAGCAGGCAACATTCAAATTTGCGGCGTTACAGTCTGATGTTGCGCACGGCATTCTGCCACCTGATTATCTTGCGCTTGATAGCATTGTGCTTTGGCGCGACGGAAACGCAGTTACGCACTCTACGGCGGCGCTGCTGATTGGCGCTGATTTGTTTAGATGGGGCGTGCTCATCAAGAGTCTGCTATTTATCCCCAACCCAATTAGAGACGTTGTCTACCGTTGGATTGCGCGCAATCGTTATGCGTGGTTTGGTAAAACCGATGTGTGCCGCTTGCCAACTGAGGAAGAACAGTCGCGTTTCTTGTAATGTGCACAACGTAATATAGACATCAATACCGTGCTCGGATCAATTGGCCTGACTCGCGGTAATCCGTAATGAATGTTGAAATCAAGTAAAGAGTGCTCGCCTGAGCACTTTTTAGTTTAATCACAATTGCGTGCTGTAGTGCAATTGATGCGGAATAAAAAAAGGCCGCAATACTTCTATTACGGCCTAGCCACACTTTGAGTAGAAAAAGGGGGGGCATCTACTCAATGCAAAGGAGGAAAGGACAACTTTAGTGTATACCAAAATATTACGCGATATGTAAGAAGTGGGTAGGAAGTACGCTATAAGTTTGTTATGTGTGACGAATATGTGGCAAAGAACTAAAGCCACACCTGTTCGGCGGCTTACTCCTGAAAAGTAGGATAACTCGTCACTTTTAGTAAGAGGATGGGTCTAAAGGGAGTATAGTATTAGCGTTGTCTTAGGTTTTTGTTCGGCAATGCGTTCTTTTATTTAGAGGCTAGATGAGATGTTCAAAAGTTATATTGATCCAGTAGAAGGTGCTGAGGCAAAGAAAAGATTGCCGCGCCTAATGGTGGAAGGACTATTGCTTGGGGGTAGTGGCTTGGGTGTATTGGCGCTGATTTTTGAAATCGCGGCTGATGCATTTAGTGTTGCGGCCTACCAAACATTGCTCGCCATTCACGGCGCAGAAGGCTATCACGAGATCGCGATCTATGCGTTTATTGTGTTGTCCGCGCTATTGTTCTTGGGGATTGTACCTGCCTATAAAGCAGGGGCTTACCTTCGGCCAAACGCTGGTGGGTCTGGCCCGCTAGTTGAAGCGATTGGGCCACCCAAAATGCGTTGGTTGTCTTGGATTGGCTCAAGTTTATTTTTCCTAGACGCCATTCTGACCATTATCATCAGTTCGATTTCTGCGGCAGACGTGCTGATGCTGATTTATCCAGAGCTGGCACCGTACCGCATTGCGCTGGCAGAAGTATTCGCCTTCTTTATTATGGCGGTGTTGGTCATTATGGGGCCAAAACGCGCTGTGCCCCTCTTCTTGATTGGCGGTGGGGCGTTTACGATCTTTACAATCGGCGCACTGGGGATGGTTGCTGCCGCTGCGGTAGGGAACCCAGAATGGGCTTTCTTGACCAATGGGATTGTAAATCGCCTTGAAGCAAGTGGCGTAGTAGAACACGTTGTCCGCGCCCGCGAAGATCTTTCTGCGATTGGCTCAGTGGTGTTCTTCCAACTGTTCTTCCGCTCGATGTCTAGTGCAATGCTCGGCTTCTCTGGCTATGAAGTTATTCCAGCCAGTGGGAAACACGCGGCGCGTCCAAAATGGAAAGTTATCAACACAGCGCTTACCGTTGCTGCAATCTTCTTGATTAGCACGGGCGTTGTGCAACTGTTGGCAGCAAACTCTTGGAAAATTCCAGCCACAGAGGGCTACAGCACGCTGCTGATCGAATACGAAATCGTCGCGGCGCAAACGCTGGGGAATGGTGTTGATCCAGACGCGATTGTTGTAACTGAAGAAGATATCCTCAATGCGGAAAACATGCTGGCGCATGCGGCTGAAGGTGATCATCATGGCGAAGATCATCACGGCCCAACCGTCGATGAGGTGGCGCAGAACTTTGCGCTTGATCGGGCAATTGTGAACGCATCAGCTGGAACAATTGGCGAAACCTTCTTGTTTGTGGCCGGTGCCTTGCTGTGTATCATCCTGCTATTAGCGCAGGGTGGGGGCTACATTGGGGGTGCTGCCGTGGCGGCGAATGCTGCGCGTCTAGGGCGCTTGCCAGCCTCATTCTCTGACGATCGCGTTGGGATTGCGGTGATTTGGTTTATCTCTGCGTTGCTAATTCCGGTCATTCGCGAAGTGGTGATTGTGGAGGCGTATTACGCCTTTGGCTTTGTAAGCGCGTTCATTATCACCAGTACAACCGTCTTCTTGGTGCGTGATCAGTCGTTGATTGATCGTGGCATTGAACCGGGGTCGGCTGAAGCGAAGTCGCTCAAATTTGCTGGCCTACGTGGGATGATCGCGAGTTATTTCATGGGCATTGTGCTAATCACGCAAAAGTCTGATGCGTTGATTGCGATTGTTGTCGCGGGCACAATCATCACGTTGTATCAATTGTGGATTGCCAATGGCAAACTCAAGCGCGATGAAGATGCACCACTGTTGCCAGTCATTGCGCCGCGCAGATCGCCACCAAAATATTTGGATGGCACCCAACAAGCGCACGATGAAGCCCGTCAACGCGGGGTGGTCGATGCCTTCCAGCACTTGGCAGAAAATGGCAAGTTCCATAAATTCAACATCGCGCTGGAACCAATCCAAAAATTGGTCGCATATTTATATGGTGTGGATTTGGCGCTGTTCCAAGACGTGCATGATCATCATGACAAAATTGAAGAGCCAAGCGATGCACTGCAAGCAACCTATGATGCTGCGCATAACGATCAAGAAGGCCTGTTGCGTCGCATTGAAGATTACTCGCATTACGGTATCTTCACCTTCATTCACAACTTCCATATCAACTGGGTAGATCCAGAACATGGCCGTGATGTGCAAGTGGTGCAACAAGCGTTCTTGGATATGCTGTTCCCACAAACGCCGCACGATGAAATCTGGGAAGAGTATCAGAATTTCACGCCGCAGCATCAGCCAGAAGAAATCTGGCAATTCTGCCGTGAACGGTATGCGTGGGCAAAGGATCAATGGCCAAACTTGAGTGATCGCATCACGACGATTTGGACCCTGCAAGACCTCGGCTTGTTGTCAAAAGACATCAACGTTGAAACGGTCATGCGCATTTCAGGCGGCCAACGCCGCATGATGGTCAAAATCCCAACCCACATCGACGACCAAACTTATGTCGGGGACACTGAAAAGAAAGCCTTAGATAGTGACGACGAAGAAGAGAAGACCTAAGCAGACAGTGGTTTAGGTCAGTAGAAAAGAAAAGCCGATTGCATTGTGCAATCGGCTTTTTTGTTATCTATAAGATATAAGTTCGTAAGAAGTTGCAAAGGGGTGCGGAATCACGGCTGCAACTCCGTGTAGTGTTTCATGACACCACCATCAATCCGGCACCCCGATTGGGATTATCGCAACGCAGGCGCATATTTCGTGACAATTTGTACCCATGAACGGCAATGCATTTTTGGCAATGTAGTAGACGGTGAAATGCGGTTGAACGCGTTGGGGCAGGTGGT
>JAHDBW010000217.1 GCA_020630175.1 Anaerolineales bacterium | reverse complement strand
CGCAATCTATTATTGCGTGGGCGGAGACACTGGGGGGAGGTCTCCCGTGCCGCGCAAAGTGTCTTCGCTCAATGAACTGACATAAAACGCTTGCGATGGGTAAGCCAGCCGAATGTTTGCTTCATGCTCGAATGCGCTCAGGATCTGTTCCCATAGTTCATGCGTTGTGGTGCGGCGTTCCCGCACTTTGCAGATGTAGCGAATGGTAAGTTCAATGCCGCTCTCTTCTACATTGGTGTAGACCATTGGTGCAAGCGTACGGTAGCGGATCATAAAGCGCCGTGCCTTCTTTTTCGCCTCTTCACGCGCCTCAGATGAGATATGGTCATGCTCTTGAATGATCTGTAGCAGGATGCGCTTCGCAAGCTTCCAGTCACTTTCGAACGTAATCAGTACTGGCAGTTCATTCCATAAATATGAAAATCCTTGCGTGTAATTTGCAATTGGCTGGGTAAAGACCACGCTGTTAGGAATTTGAATAATGCGCCCAGTGCTTTGTTCGGCGTCAACCCAATTTCCAATTTCAAGCAGTGTGAAATCCCATAAGCCGGTGTCTACAACGTCGCCAGCATTTTTACCGACTTCAATCCGGTCGCCCAATACAAACGGGCGCTTTGAAATGAGATACAGCCAGCCAGCAAGGTTTGTGATGGGGTCACGTAACGCAAGCGCGATCCCGGCCGAGAGCAACCCGAGATACGTTGCAATATCTTCAAGACCCGGAAACCAAAGCCGCCCGATGAGAAAAACGCCCAGCACCAATATGCTGTAATCCACGCTTTTGGACATGCGGTATTGCCAAGTGACTTCATCTGTCCGATTGTTGACAACGCGATGTAGCAGGTTGCGGCCCACAATCAACACCGTCAAAATGACAGCCGTGCGCAGGATGCGAATAAGAATTTCTAAGGGGAGGCCGCTTTCTTGGAGAAAGAGAGTAATCGTTTCCATAAGAGTATGATGCCGCTGATAAATACAAGTCTGAATAAATAATCTGACTGTAGTTTACCCAATTTACGCAAAAAAGTGGGCTTAGGCGCGTAATGCGAGTGCGTGACCAACAAAATTAAACAAAAACGGGCACCCAATCGTATTGGCTGCCCGTTTGCATGGCTAGTGTTGAGGTGCGCGGCTAAGCCGTTGCTTGGCGCAGCATATCGGCAATGGTTGTGGCTTTAATCCGCGGTCGATCTTGCGCTTCACCAGCGGCAAGCTCGGCTGCATCTAAGCGTTCCCACGCGTCCCAGTCAATATAATGCACGTTACGGCTGTCTAGCAGCGCGGCAATGTCTGTTTGCGTCGGTGAAAGATGTTTGCCCTCGGCAAGGTCGGCGTTCAACATTTTTACTGTTTCACCAGCATCAGGCTTGTTAGTGCCAATCACACCCGATGGACCACGCTTGATCC
Organism: Anaerolineales bacterium; assembly: GCA_020630175.1. GTDB lineage: Bacteria > Chloroflexota > Anaerolineae > Anaerolineales > UBA6668 > JAHDIM01. Next base: position 4,655 of record JAHDBW010000217.1, on the reverse strand, counting down.
AACCGGCTGTGTAATGCCCAAGCACTGGCGCATAAGCAGATCCAACCCGCCCGGCAACGTTTGGCAAGACGCCGTACTTATCATCAAATGGAATGTCTGGTATGGGCACACCACGGTAACCAATAGAACGCAGTAATAATCCGGCTGGATAGGTGCGCGTGTAGCCCGTGCTGCGCGCGCGTAAGCGGCCGTCTGGCGCTTCAATGAGGTCATTGCGTTCTAGCACTATGCTCGTGAGTTTTCCGTTCGCATCGCCTTCTAATGCGGCTGGAGAGCGCAGGAATTTGAGGCTCAACGTCTTTGGCTTGCCGGTTGGCTCTCTTTTGGAGAACTCCACCATTAACTCGTACTTTTGGCGTGATTTTTTGTTTTTCTCGACCAAGGCTTGGCTAACGGGATCAAGCTGTAAATCGGCGGGGTCAATGATAAAGTCCGCATCTTCTAGCGCGCCGAGTTCTTTCAATTCAGCAAAGGAAAATGCTGCTTGCGCTGCCCCGCGTCGCCCGACGAGCGTGACGTGTTTGACGTTGCTTTTTGCAAGGGCATCAAGCGCATGCTGGGCAATATCGGTTTTGTGTAGATTCTCTTGCGAGCGTAACAAAATCCGGGCGACATCTAATGCAACGTTGCCGACCCCAATGACATAGGCGTGTTCTACAGAGAGATCAAAGACCCGATCACGATAATCTGGATGACCGTTATACCAAGCGACAAACTCAGTGGCGGCATAGCTGCCAGCTAAATCGATGCCGGGAATGTTGAGCATACGGTCTGTTTGCGCCCCGGTTGTATAGATAACAGCATGGTAATGGGCTTCTAGATCTGCGCGGGAAAGGTCGGTGCCAATATTGACATTGCCAAAGAAGCGAACTTCCGGTTTTTTGGCCGTTCGCGTATACAGTTTGGTAACAGATTTGATCTTCGGGTGATCTGGCGCTACACCATATCTGACAAGGCCAAATGGTGTGGGCAAGCGATCGAACAAATCAATTTGGATGTTTTCAGCATGTGCTTTGAGCAAATGGTCTGCTGCATAAAATCCACTAGGGCCAGCGCCAACAATCGCAACGCGAAATTGAGACATTATTGTGTATCCTCGGAAGCTATTTATGTAAAAGCTAAAAAGTTGGTAGAAATAAAATCACGTATTCTTTTAAGTGTAAGGCGAGCTTTAAAGATGACTATTTTGCGTAACACTTACAAGTATGAGCGGTTTTAAGCGGCATTATTATATAGCGCTAACGCCCACTACAAATCATAACAGCGGATCCGCAAGAACACCTATACAGTTTTGACCAAGATTTGATTAGAGGCTAGTACCTGTTGTATTAGTCGCGGCGAGTCATTTCGATGATTTGCATCACGGCAAGTACTAATGCAAACATCAAGAGTAGGAGAGCAACACCCGGTACCAGATAATCCAGTAGTACTTCAACTAGGGATGGTGCTGTATCAGCAGGGACTGTTTGTAGCAATCCAGTAAGAAGAAAAGTGAAATGAATAGGTAACATTTGAAAATTGCAAAGGGGTTACTTTTTCCCTAGCGTTATTCTGTAATGTTAGTGACTGTGCAGTGGAATGTCCATATTAATTGCGTACCAAACCCGTAAGAAATGGGTTGGGAAGTAAGAGAATCGGTTTGCAACACAAACCAAATCGGTTTTGGGGCACTTAATCTAGGGCTTGCGCGTTATTAGCTTTAGAAGAATTGATGCTTTTTCTAAAGTGCTCCTAGTGCAAGTTACATCTTGCACTAGGAGTAAGTGGTGTTTATAGCAGAGCTAGCGGTTGAATTCGCGAATAGCGTGGATGGTGCTGCCTACTAGCGCCAAGATAAATAACACAAGCAGAAGAACGAAGTGCCAGCTATCTTGCATAAGCGTGAGTAACTGATTGCCTGTGTTAGGGATTTCACCCGGCACAACGGTCATGTTGGTTTCACCGGACAGCATTTGCGTGTCGCCGATTTTTAACGTTGCTTGATTAGCGAGCGGCGTGCCAATGAGCACATCACCTTTGACAACAGTGCTCAATAAGATTTCTAACGAGTCATTTGGGCCAAGCGTTGCCACTGGATAAGTGAACGTTTGTGAAGCGGCGTCCCAGTTTGCGTTGGCATTGGCTGGTGCCACGCTTACATAATCTAACCCAACGGGCAGTTCATCGATCACAGTAATGTTCGCGAGGGTAGTGTCGTTTGGGTTAGTGACAATAAGTTGATACACCACCGTTTCGCCACGGACGGCAACCATACTTTCTACCGGTGTACCAGCATTCAAGATCATCTTTGTGATGTTAGGCGGATTGAGCGCGCGATTTTCTTCAGCGGCCGCGTCGGTAGCTTCATCAACAGTGCTTTCTGCTGTCTCTGGCACGGCTGTTGGGTCAACGCCACCTGTGGCCCCACCCGGTTCCGGCAATGGGCCAGCGCCATCGCCAATGCCCTCACCGGGTTCAACTGGAATGCCGATAATTGGATCGCCGCCAATCAGCTCAAACTGGTAAGGTCGGCCATCATAGGCATCGCCAAGTTCATCACAGGTCGTTAGGACACTATCAAATGAGGCGATGAACGTTGCTGGCGCAGCTTCTGGTAATTGCAGTTGGTAGGTGTACGTCGGCGCAAGCACGCCATCCTCTGTCGCAATAACTGGGCTGTCTGGCGCAAGATACGTAACCTCTACATCTGGGTTGAACGGCAGCAGCGTGATGGTGTCTACCAACATACATTTGGCTTTTACATTGATCGTGACGTCATACATACCCGGTTGCAATTGTGTAATGGTGAGATCGCCAGCCGTTAGTTCATCTGGATCAATAGGGACTGGCGCGATACCGGGTGTTGGTGTTGGGCCTGGCGTAGGGGTTGCGCCATCGTCAATCGGACAAATCGAGACTAGTCCATCGCGCTCTACTGGAATGCTGTTGTTGCCTTCATCGACTTCAGTAATAACGTTATCAACATCAATTTCAATTACAGCGTCGGGTAAATCGACCGGATCAAATAGCACTTCAACTGCAGCGTTTGCCGGAATACCGGGCACAAGCTGCCGTTGGTCAGCAAAGGCAACGGTGAACGCTGCGGCGTCCGTATCGCCATGATTGGCAATTAGCATAAAGACTGGCAGTTCGTCATCGACTAAACGCTCGCCGTTACAGCCGGTGCTATTGTGATCAATCCATTCAATGCCTTCCAACGCTAGGTCAATTCCAACAATTGGCGCTGGGGTTGGTGTTGGCGTGCCAAATTCACACGGAATGCCCGGCAGTGGTAGTGCAATTGGTTCCACAATCGCAACGTTGTTGGCTTCATCGGTTTCATCAATCGCTTCTGTCATATCGATAATGACGGTTGCGTTTGGTTTATCAATGACGGCAAATTCCAAATAAATTAGTTCGCCAGACGGTAAGCCGGCAACGGTTTGCGTTTGGTCGTCAAACTGAACGATGAAAGATCCGGCTGCGTCAGTCCCAATATTTTGAATCGCCACAATAATGGGGAACTCTGGATCAATAACGCCTTCAAAATCGGCGAGACAAGGATCAATGTTGACGCCTGGAATTACCCAGTCGACTGGCTGCGCTAAGATTAAATCAATGCCGTCAACGAACGGTAACGGAAATGGCGGCGGCGCATGGTCAACGCACGGATCAGCGCCAATACGAGGCACTGGCGGCGGCGTTGAATCAATTGGCGGCGGCGTTGGTGTTGCCGTCGGCGGCAGATCACACGGATGCGGCGTTGGCGTATTTGACGGCGTTGGCGTGAGTGCATAAACAGCCTGCGGCGCTTGTAGTACCAGCAAACTCAACACAGCCATTAGGCTAAATAAGCCTGACTTATAAACGAAATTTGAAATGTAGTTGTGTGTAGAAAACCCTAAATTACCCATACTTAAATGCTAGTAAAGGGTCTTGAGTGCTGTAAATAAAAGATCTGTTACAAGTCAGTTTGAATACTGTATTGTGTAACTGATGTTACTGATTAGCATTAGAATTTATAAACATTCGTCAGAAATTGGCCAGATACAGGCCTAAAAGCAATAATCTGCAATGAGGAAATAAAATGAAATTAGCAGTGATAACAGGTGGATCAAAAGGGTTAGGGGCAGCGCTGGTAACGCAACTTGTTGCAGCCGGTTGGCAAGTCCATGAATTGTCTCGGTCTGGCGCTACCGCGCAGCATGTGGATTGTGATCTGAGTAACGTTGCGGCAACCGTAACAGTCGGTGAACAATTGTTTAGCACGCTGGCGGCACAAGCGTGGGATGAAATTTGGCTGATCAACAACGCGGCAACATTAAGCCCTGTATTGGCAACAGAAAAGCTTTCACCGCAAGACATCGTGCAGAATATTACGATCAATCAGACCGCACCCTTTGCGCTCATTGCGATGTTTATTGCTGCTTTCCGCACGCAGGCCTGCCGCAAGGTCATTGCTAATGTGTCTTCAGGGGCTGCATTAAAAGGCTACCCCGGCTGGTCACTGTACTGTGCCTCAAAAGCAGCTTCTGAAAACTTCATCAAGACGATTGCCGCTGAAGAAGCCAATCGCGCGCAGCCGTTTGTTGCCATCAACTATGGACCGGGCGTAATCGACACTGGCATGCAGGCTGAAATTCGTGGGTCAGCGGCAGCAGACTTCCCCATGTTGG
>JAHDBW010000020.1 GCA_020630175.1 Anaerolineales bacterium | reverse complement strand
GTTGACTTCACCGAGACCAGGGTGGTCTCTCTTGAAATGGGATGAGAAGAGCCGACTCGGCTTTCTTTATCGCACCAAAGCTCTTAAAGCAACGCTAAAAGCGCGGCAGCGTCTGACAATTTGTCCAGCCCGAATGCTAGCGTTTGCAGGTGCTTCGTGTCCATTTCATTACGCACTTGCCCCACAATATGCGCGAACTTATCGAGCAGTTCCTGATCGGTTGGCGGATTGATTTCTGTCCATGGGCATCCCGTATAGTCTGAGGTGTACGTTGCGCCATCTTTTGTGGTGATGGTAACTTTTGCCAAACGCGCACTTGGGAAAATTTCGTTACAGTGCGCATCTTCTTCCATTTCAACTAACGCAGCTAACCCCAATATTTCTGGGTTTGAAAGCGCAGCCCCATTCAATTGTGGGTAACTAATGCCACCACCAACTAACGCAGCACCCACCGGATAGGGCAAGCTGTATTGCGCAATTTCAGTGGTTTCTGGCGCGGCATGATCTAACCGCGTAGCTTCGTGGAAGGTTGCCACTTGAATGCGCGTGATGTCTGCATTGTCAATGTTGTTGGCAGCTTTGAGTTCCAAGGCGGCGCGCACAGCCGGTTGTGCCCAATAGCACACGGCAAACTGTTTGTAATATAGTCCGGCCAAGCGCCAGTTTTCACCTAAGTCAGTCCAGAGGTGCGCCACATCTTCTGCTTCTGCGGTAATTGCGGGGGCACCGGTAAAGCCACTTGCCGCCAGCAAGCCAGCACTCACCCCGGCCATCGCGCCCCAACCCGAGCCGTCTTTGACCATTGTTGGGTGATCAATACAGCGCATCATTTGTGAACGCGGGCCGTGATATTCCGCAATTCCGAGCGCGTGGCGAGTTTGCGCGGCGTTCAGGCCAAGACGACGGGCAACCATTGCCGCTGATCCGAGCGCATTCCACGCCCCAGAGGTGTGATAGTCACAGGCCGTATCATGCAGGGCGATGCCGGCCCGAATGGCAACTTCATAACCAATCACAACTGTCGTCAGCATTTCTTTTCCGCTAATCGACTTTCCATTCGCATCGGTCGCCGCAGCCAGTGCAGTAGGCACCACTGCCGCGCCGGGGTGTCCCTTCGTGAGTTGATAACCGTCATGCATATCAACAGAATCACAGGCCATGCCATGTGCCAACACCGCCCCAGGCCAAGACACAGCCCGACCATCACCAATCAATTTTGTACCAGTCCCGCCAAAATTGAGCGCGGCAAAGTTATACATAATTTTGGCTAAGTCAGTCTGCTGGCCAGTAATTGTTACGCCGAGGGTGTCCATAAAGGCTCGCCGCGCCTGCTGTTGAACAGCCGCTGGAATATCTTCCCATTTGAGCGTGTGAATAAATTCAATAATGTTCATTTGAAATGTCCTTTCCGCTGTCTGATTGCGTTGTTATATTCTCTTGCATGCCGCTTGAAAACAGAATAACTGTTAACCGCAATCCGCGATTGATGAACAGTTGCACGTCATCTGTGCCACTGTTATTAATCAAAAACAGGCACCGTAAACGATGCCTGCTTTGTTGTTTTTAGTCTGAAACTGCTATTTTAGGCGCTTCCGGGCCTCTATCATCACCACATCTAACTCACGGAAAAGCGTTTGTAATTGTGGTGCCACCAGATCAATGCCTTCTTTTCTGGCAGTGAGCTCAACTTGTTTAGACGCTTCAGCCAACCGGATTGCGCCAACGCTCGTGGCGGAACTCCGCATGGCGTGCGCGGCTTTCCAAAGTGCATCAGAGTCTTGACGCATCTCGGCTTGTTGTAATTGTTCAAACTGCAATTCGGCGTCTTCAAGAAAGATCGGGATTAGCTCGCCGAGCATCACTTGCGCATCTTCACCAAACTGCATTTCTAGAATGCCTACATCAAAGACTTGCGATTCGCGTAATTCTACTAAGCCGGTGCCAGCACGCGGCGTGTCTTCTAGCGCCCGCGTCAACTCTTTGACACGGATCGGCTTACTAATGTAGTCATCCATGCCAGCCGCTAGATATTTTTCACGGTCGCCTTGAATGGCGTGCGCGGTCACGGCGATAATGCGCGGGCAACGCTCAGGATTTGTGCGAGCCTTGATAAGCTGAGACGCTTCAACGCCGTCCATTTCTGGCATCTGCACATCCATTAGCACCACATCGTACACTTGGCGCTCTACGGCTTCAACGGCCTCCAGTCCATTTGCCACAACATCGGCCCGATAGCCAAGCCGTTTTAGCAGTTGTAAAGCAACCCGCTGATTGACAGAGTTATCTTCTGCAATCAGAATGCGGAGCGGATGCTTCTCTGCCAGTTTATGCTTGAAATCACCACTCTGGCTAACGGGGCTTGGGTCAGTAGGCTTATTGTCTTGTATTTTGAAGCTTTGCCGCACCAACACATTGAACAGTTGCAGCGGCTTCAGCGGTTTTTGCAAAAATGCGGCGGTCTGAATCCCATTGATATTGACAGTTGATTCACCCGAAGAACTTAGGAAAATAATCGCCAAGTTCGGGTACAGCAGGTTGATTTCACGGGCTAGCTGCGTGCCATCAATATCAGGCATGTGCACATCTAACACTGCTACGCTGAACTGTTGCTGTTTATTGAGCAGTTTGAGCGCCTCGGCAGCCGAATCCACTGCTGTTGGCACCATGCCCCACTTGGTGAGCTGCCGATTGAGAATCACGCGATTGGTGTTGTTATCATCTACAACAAGCACCTGCTGACCAAAGAGTTGCGGCTGAGGCGTCTCTAGATAGGCATAGCGTTGATCATCATAGGCATCTGCCCAAATCGTAAAGTGGAAGGTAGAGCCTTTATCGAGCTCACTTTCAATCCAAATTTCGCCGCCCATCAGGGCGCAAAGCTGCTTACAAATCGCCAGTCCTAGCCCAGTACCGCCATGCTTGCGCGTTGTTGACGTGTCAACCTGGCTAAAGGATTGGAACAGCCGCGCTTGTTTATCAGCTGGAATGCCAATCCCCGTATCGCGCACAGCAAAGTGTAAACGGGTGCCTTTATTCTCAAACTCTTGCCCATCAACAGAGACCACAATCTCACCCGCTTTGGTGAATTTGAGGGCATTACTCACAAGGTTGACCACAATTTGGCGCACCCGCGTAATGTCACCCATGACCACCGGCGGTGTTGACGGGTCAATTTGATAGGCCAGATCAATCCGTTTTTTGCCAGCTTGGGTAGAGAACAGGTCTAGCGCCTCTTCTACACATTGGCGTAAATCAAAAGGCTGTTTCTCTAATTCAAGCTTGCCCGCTTCAATTTTAGAGAAATCTAAAATGTCATTAATAATCGTCAGCAACGCATCGCCACTAGAGCGAATTGTCGAAACAAAGTTGCGTTGTTCTGTACTGAGCTCGGTATCAAGCAACAGCCCCGCCATGCCGATTACGGCATTCATTGGCGTGCGAATTTCATGGCTCATGTTTGCCAAAAATTCTGACTTGGCCTTGTCCGCCGCAATTGCGTCTTCTTTTGCTTGGGTTAGCCGTTTTTCGGCTTGTTTACGCTCCGTAATATCACGGATAAACGCACTAAACTCAATCCGATCATCTAGCATTACTGGCGAGATTGCCAATTCAACTGGCAATTCTGTGCCGTCTTTGTGCATGCCGGTAATCTCTACGCGGCGGCCTAAAATACGTGCTTCGCCTGATTTCAGATAGCGCGTCCAGCCTTGCTTGTGCGCATCCCGATGCTGGGCGGGGATAATTAGTTCTTCTAAAGGTTGACCAACCGCCTCTTCATGCGTCCAGCCAAACGTGGTTTCAGCTTGAATATTCCAACCAGTTACGCGGCCATCTTCACTGGCAAGCACAACGGCATCTAGGGCTGTATCAATCACGCTGCGGTTACGCGTTTCAGACCGATACACTTCACGCGTGCGGCGCTCTACGCGGTCTTCAAGATTGTCACGCTCCTGAACCAGCTGCTGATTCAATTCTGCGTTGTATAGCGTTTGGGCTGCAATTGGAATAAATCGTTCTGCCAAACTGATGTTGTCTTGGGTAAAAAAGCCACGATCTTTATGCGTCGCGACCAAAATGCCAGCGGTATCGTTCGCTTGGAAAGGAATATGTAGGCCACTCACGGTGTCCAGCCCATTTACAAGCGCGGGTTTCCATTCGTCAATCATCGATACATCAAACACAGCCCGTGGTTGGCCTTTCTCAATTAGGGAGAGAAAGAAATTACCAACCGGCCACGTTTGGTCAATCAAGTCTGGAAGACTGCTTGAAACCACATGAAAATCATCATCGCCTTCGCGGATCAAGACAAAGGCTTGGTCATATTCAAACATGCTGCCCAGCATCTCAATCAGTCGATTAAAAAGTTCTTCTTTAAAGTGAATGCTGTTAAGCGCCCGAAACCCATTTAACAAGATTTCAGCTTCCTGCAAACGGCGCTCTGACGTGTTGCGCGTTTGTAGCAAGCTAAGCTTCAATTCTTGAACCTGTTCCATCAGGCCCAGACGTTCTGTTTCGAGGGCTTGGATACGCGTTTCCGCGTTATTTTCTGTCATAAGGATAGTGTTTTCAGTTGACTGGCACCAGCATAATTTTCAATACTAGTCGTTTATCAGTGTACCGTTTACTTGCCAAAAATCACAACTGAAATCATCAAATTGCCGTGGTAATTGTCGCCACCAATGAAGCAGCCTTGTTCCCCAAATGTAAATGTTCCTAAGAAGGGTTTTGCGCCCAGTGCCGTTTTGATTTCAGACGCAACAGCATCCATTTTGTCTTGCACGGCTAACATACAGCCAGCGCAATAAATTACAAGTGCACCGCTAATATCTTCGGGATCTAAATGGCCAGCATTCAGCGCAGTTTGGGCAACACGTCCGGCGCGGCTAATCAAGCTTGTTTCAGAGCCGTTCATTAGGATCAGTTCTGTGCCTTCTTCAACATCTGCAAATGTGTTGAGTGCGCCCGCTTCATCAACGCCCGCTGGGTGGATAAGCTGATAATTTGCAAAGCCAGCGTATTCACCAACCTTACGCCCCAGTGGGAACATGGTTGAATCCGCCAATACATTGCCACCCCGCACATGGTCTTCAATTTGACCATTTGTCCACTCGTTGTAAACATCTGCGGCCGGGCGCCCATCAATTTCTGCCAGTGTACGCCCATTGGCTTTCGTGACCTTCCCGACAGTTTCGGTTGGCCAATACCCGCTATGGAAGGCAAAGCTAATCTTTGTTGAAGGATACATTGCCGTCACCACCAAGTTGTTTGCAGTGACACCTTGATTAGTAAACTGCATCCACTCGCCCGCCACGGCATTATCGGCAGAACTGCCGCCTGCAATTGGCACTTGGCTGCCGATTACGCTTTGAATGCCTTGTTGCACCGCCTCTTCTGATCCCGGTACGCCGGTAATCCAAACGAGGGTTGGCGGTTCACCAAAGCGGCCAGAAGCGGCAATTGCGTTTTGAATAGCAGCAACGCCAGCAGCAACCGGATCAGCACCAATTTCTGCGGTCCCAACGCCGTAATTGCCAGCTTCATCTTCAAAAGACATCAACGCTAGCCCCACACCATCAGCCGCATGAAAGCCCGCTTGAGTCATCGCGCCTAAACATGATGTGCCACCGTGGATTGCAACGCCGGGTTTTTCGGCGCTAAGTGTTTCGTACACAACATTGATGTTATGCCCAACAGATGCGTAAACCACCAATAATGATGGTGAGTTTTCTAACTGTGCTAGCGCGTCCTTAACAGCGCTTGCACTATCTTGCTGCATTGAATAGGTCGTTGAGATGTTCATGGGATCCCCTTTTTGGCAAGAATAAGACTAAATTATTCTAACGATAGAGCCAGTGTCTTACACATAACTCGATTTTGATTGTATCGGAAATGCGATACAAATTTATATAGTTTTATGGTTGTAAAACAGGAACAACCACGTTAATCTAAAGCAAGCGCAGCTATACACGCCGCTTTCGCAGCGCAGTTGCACTTACTTCTACCAATAAAATTACCGATACGCGCGCCTTATACCAATTCAGCGCTACCGTTACGTCTTAGCCCAATACTTACCTGTACGTTTGATTCCAATACTTACCGTTACGTTGTTTTCAATTCAGGTTAGTTCTAGACAGCAGCAGTTTGCCCTGCTGAAAATTCTGGCCGAATAAAAAAGTGTGACTTACGCGTGGTTTTTGCACGTGCAAGCCAAACCAAATGGATTGACCCAGTTTCAGTGTTATAAAGTCGGGGCACGTTCATCAAATATGAAACATGCTCGCGATCAATGCTGTCTGCTTGAGAAAGATCGATTACCAGCCGATCAAATCCGTTATTGCAGTATTGCTCAACCAATCTACCTACTTTTTTTACTTCTGGTTGCCCAATGGTGCCTGTTAGCAGCACTGTAATTTCATGTGTGTCGTGTTGAATTTTGATTGCCATATCGTCTACCTCTAAATTGAAAACCCGTTTTGCCTCATTTCTGACTTAAGATTAGCGAACGTTTCTGACGATATATCTGACGATTCAGAACAATCTCAGGTTTGAATTTCTAAACCTTTGGAATCCAAACCGTGCGCCTAGACATACCTTTAGGCATAAATAAAGCATTTGCACTAGAAACCCGCCGTTTTATACGCCAGAATTCCATCTAATTAATGGGTGCATTACTTGCAACTCACCTTAATTTCTAATTGAGTCCAACCATATAGAAGTTGTATACTTTGGTTGTACGCTTATCGTGATGTGTTGCACATCGCTAACCACTATTTATTTGACCTTCATCTATGAATGACCATTGGCACAAGATTCTTGTTGTAGACGACTCACACACAGTTCGGCATAGCGTTCGGCACGTGTTAGAAGATGCTGGCTACGAAGTTATTGAAGCGGAAGGCGGCCTAGAGGCGCTAACACGCATTAAGAAGAAAGGGATGCCACACTTAGCCCTCGTGGATCTCAACATGCCCGGCATGGATGGATTTACATTCTGCAAAAAGGTTCATCAATTTAGTGACCTACCAATTGTGATGCTGACCTCGGTTGATGATGAAAGCACAGTGGTGCAAGGGCTAGAAGAACACGCCGAAGACTACATTGTGAAGCCGTTCCGCAAAGCAGAATTGGTAGCACGCATCAAGCGCGTGTTAGGCCGCATGGAAAGCTACGCTTATACGTTCGATCCCATTATCGAAATTGACGAACGGCTGGCTGTCGATTTACCTAACCGCAAGGCCTTTGTAAACACAGATAAGCTCTCCCTAACCCCAACAGAAGCAAAACTGCTCTACATTCTCATCAAAAACGCCGGACGCACGGTAAGTACGGAATACTTATTGCAACGAGTCTGGCCGTTAGATGACGCATTTGAGGATCGTCTACATGCGCATATTTATCGCTTGCGCAAAAAAATTGAAATTGATCCCAAATCACCAACCTATGTTGTGTCTGATTGGGGGAAAGGCTATACGTTCCCACCTAGAGTGAAAAGTTAGCCGTAAATTCTGGTTTGCTTTCGTTAATACCAACACAACCTTGTCTGTTGTAGGTACTGCGTTTTACACCTGAATTACGCATTTATTTGTTGGTAACTTGAAATTTTGAATATCCGAGCAGCATTAGAACGTGTTAATACCACGTTGCTGATTGCACTGGCCATTGTGCCAGCCTTCCATAGCAGTCTGTTGGTGTTTACGTTCCGCAACACGTACGACGCCTTCGTCCACATATTTTTCGCAGACCATTACGCCCGCGCTTGGTTTGATCATTGGGAATATCGCTGGTATACCGGCTTTACCATGACAAGCTACCCCCCCGGTAGCCATCAATCCACTGCGTTACTGTCTTATATTTTTAGTATTGAAACCGCATTTGTCATCATTTTCTCGTTAGGGATTATGAACTTCGTGCTGGGCACTTACCGCTCCAGCCGCATTTGGGTGTCTGAAAAAGCAGCTGGCTACGCCGCAATTTTTGCCGTATTAGCCTCTGGGGTAACGCTCACCGTACATGTGTTTGGCCAGTTGCCAACGATCTTCTCGCTGGGCTTCTTGCTCAATGCGCTGCCCTTTATCTATCGCTGGTGTAAATACGGCCGAAAGCGTACGCTGCTCGCCGCTTTGCTGATGGTTGCTGCAACTACGGCGGGACATCATGTCACAACCCTGTTTGGGGCCGTGTTCATTATTGGACCGGTTATTGTGGTGGCCCTGCTAGATAACCTCAAAGATCCGAAAGACTATGTGCCCACCCAGTGGCGGCAGCGTGGCGCTTGGCGCGCAAAAATCAAAGACCTCATTGTAGATGCGTGGCCGACCGTCTTACGCGCTGGCATCTTTGCCACCGGGCTAGTCATTCTATTGTTGGTGGTGGTGTTCCCATATTGGGCCTGGAGTAGTTCAGACCCCATCACACAGGTCTCTATTCCGCATGCCTCGCGCGATTCGTTCATCGAAAACCCAGCCGCTGGCCTTATTTTTTGGATCATTCCATATGGCATCACGCTTATCTGCTTGCCATACGTTTTCCGTAAATCGGTGCTCAACAAACGCAATTGGCCGTTGGGTCTTTCAATGGCGTTTATGTTCTTGCTCGGCACGGGCGGCACCACCCCCATTCCACGCCTAATTTTGCGCGGTGCGTTTGACATTCTCACGCTAGATCGTTTCACATTTTGGACAGCAGTGCTTAGCCTGCCCATGCTCGGCGAAATGGCCCGGAGCGTACGCGAAGGCAACTTACGCCGCTTCATGATCAAAAATCTCGGCGTCGCCCCGTGGGTTGCTGTGCAGGTGACCTTCCTAATCGGCATGATCCTGAGTTCCATCTTTGTGGCCACGCTCAGCACGTATCGCACATTCCAACCTGCGCCAATTGATATGCAGCCGATTGTGCGTTTCTTGAATAAAGACCAACATTGGCGCTGGCGCTATCTCACGTTGGGATTTGGTGATCAGATTGCGTGGTTAGCCACCCAAACCGAAGCCACCTCAGTGGATGGTAACTATCACTCTGCGCGGCGGCTGCCGGAACTCACGACAACCCCAGTTGAACGGTTGGAAGGGTCTAAATTCCGGGGAATTCCGGGGATTGGGTCACTGCAACAGTTCCTAACTGTGCCGGATAAGTACAACCTGAAATACGTATTCTCTAACGATGAGTTTTACGATCCGATCCTATATTTTTCAGGCTGGCACCGGCTTGGACGCTTAGAAAATGGCATTATGGTTTGGGAGCGTGCCGACATCGCGCCCCTGCCAGACGTGTTACCGCGTAAAGAGATTCCGTATTGGCAGCGCCTGATGTGGGGCATCTTACCCATGACAGCCCTGATTGCGGGCGTTATCACTATGTTGGTCAACGGGATTTGGAAAGCCCGTAACACCCAGCATTGGCACGCCTCAGACGCCCCACCCGTACATGAAAGCAATGAGATTGACTTCAAGGAAGTCGCCTTCAATGCCAGAGCCTTACGTATTGGATTCCTTTCAATTGTGGGGATTGCGTCTTTCTTTGGCACCCAGCGCTATTTACAACGTGAATTTAGCACGCCCGAAGCTGAAATCATTCGCTATTATGACCACTTAGATTTCCGGCGCTTTGAAGACGCATACGAACAGTTAGATCCGGCGCTCGAGCTTTCATTTGATGAGTACATTGGGCAACTTTCTGACACTGGTGGCTTACTGGCCTCTTATGCCAAGCTGGACCGAATTGATGTAACAGTCTTGTATGCAGAAGAGAATTTTGTAGAGTTAGCCGCACATACCCAATGGGTGACGACGCTTGATTCTTACAATACAACTCAAACGCACCGCATGCACCTCCGTGAAGATGGCAACTGGTATCTTGAACCTGATCAGGCCGCGCTAGACATTCCGCCAGACACGTTCTTCCGGCAACCATCCGTGGATTGGGGGCAACAAGCAATCGCGAATCCTGGCCCCGGCGCACAAGAATTCCCAAGCATTCCAGACCGGCCAGAGCTAGAGTTTCTTTCAGCAAAGCTTGTGCTTGTTGATGGACGTTACAGCTTGGTGGGTGAAATTATCAACGTAGACTCTGATCCAGCTGACCTTACCGTCACCGCCACGATCTTTGATCAGTTTGAAAAAGAACTATCGACCTATAACGCCCAAGACGCCATCGTTCATAAGATCTTGCCAAAAGAAGTCACGCCCTTCCGGGTTGATTTTGAAGGCGTTGCTGGCACAAATCTCAGCGAGACTGACTTTTCATTTGACCCATTGGCGTTTTCTAACCCCAATATTGTGCCAGCTGAAATCGATGCGTTTGAAGTGTATGGCAAAGCAGTTGTCACCACGCAAGACTTATATCGTGGCCTTAGCGTCCAAAGTCTACAAATTACAACCAACGGCCAAGACTTCTTTTTACGCGGTGAATTGGTCAATTCAGGCACTGTTCTGGCGACCATTCCGCGCTTGCTCATTAGTTATTATGATGGCGCTGGCAACGTTGTTTGGGTGGGGGATGTGTACATTGAACAAGCCGTCCGCCCACAATACACGCACAAGTTTGAAATCCCGCTGACCAGTCTAGATGATGTTGAAATTGTTCTAGCAGAAGGCGGGATGTTTACGAACAGCTTACGCCCGCAAACGCCGGTCAATGCCGCGCAAGATGGCCGCACCTTACGCCGTATTCCAGCCCCTGCTGGCAGTGGCTTTGCAGAGCTAGGCGTAACGGTCTACACCTTTACCCCAGAAGATGGTTAGTCCGGTAACACGCCACGCCCAGCGCCAGCGCGCTAACACCAGATTGCGATTTGCCTGCACTGTGCTGATTAGCATACTTTTGGGTGCTTGCAGCGTCTTTCAGTCTGAAACAAGCCAGACGCCAATAACGGCTGTCGCCCCGCAATTGATTCCAATTGAAGCGCCAACTGAATTGTTAGCAGGCACGCCGCTCACGGTAACGCTTGGACCAGTTAGCATTCCAGATGACACCCAAGTCACCGTCCTCATGACGCATTCTTATGGCGTGCGGTCTTATCAAACGCAACTTGAAGGCGGGCAAGCAGAGCTCATCATTCCGGCCAGTGACACAATCCGCAGTGGCTTTACAACACTCACCGCAATTAGCGATGTTCATCGTGGCAAACACACGCTCAATATCACAGCAGATGCACCGGTCGAGCCTATCGTGCCGCTAGTGGGATCAGACACCATCATCGCCGATGCCAACCATTGGAGCATCGCCGCCGTCTTGGCCTATGATCAATATCTGAACCCGGTCAATGATGGCACCATCATCAACATGCGGGTGCGCCACCCAGATGGTCAGCTAGATGCGTTCCAAGTCCCGTCAGATAACATTATCGCGTGGCAGCGTATTTTTAGCGGCACCGTTGCCGGTAAAACAACCATCACCGTAGAATCGCAAGGCAGTTTTGGCCCTGAAGCCGACCTGCTAGAAATTGCCGGCTGGCCAACCAATTTCAGCGTCAGTGCGGTTCCACCAACCTTACCCGCAGACGGACGCCAGCTTGTTACGCTTAGTACGTCTATCTTGCAAGATAAAAACGGGAACGTCGCGCCAGATGGCACTTCGGTTGTCTTTACTGTTTCAGAATCTGCCACCGGCAGCGAACGCCGGATCAATGCCTTTACCGTAAGTGGGGTTGCCCAAGCCGTACTGCAAGCGCCCAGCGTTCCGCAGATTGTTTCTATACAAGCCACCGTATATCACGAGAGCAGCACGCCACTAAATTTTGAATTTACGCCCCAAGTCACCAGCTTCCCAACGCAGTTCGAACTAGGACCTTCAGACAACTTGCTAGTAGAGGCTGGGCCAATTTTGGGCGAGCTACAGCAGTTTGTTCCGAATGGCACCTTGGGCGTCTTGCGCATTACGCGTGATGGGCAATCTGTTTTCACCGGTGAAACCGAAGTAGATGCGGGCTATGCCGCCTTTGACGTGCGTCTTAGCAAACTCGGCTTTGGCACCTTTACCGCAACAGTTGATGTTGGTGGCATTATCGTGACGGAGGCCTTTACGCTACAGCCGTAGCGCCTTTGCTCATGTTCAAACGTAAACTCAAAGCCCGCCACTTGCTATGGATTCCCGCTGTGCTATCAGTTATTGGGATCTTCTGGGGCATGTCGCGCGGTATTAGTGCGCTCTTGGTTTATATTCAAACGGGCACCGACCCCGGTGAAGCGCTCAATATTGTGCCCAACAAACCCATCGATTGGCCGGTTGAAGTCAACTGGGTGGCAGACCCCGCTGATACGGGGCGCGGTTTAGACCCCTTCACCCGTGAGCAAATCGAGGCGGTGTACCTCAATGCATGGCTGCAAACTGCGCTGTCTTATGAAAAAGGGGAACCCTTTAACTTAGGCACTTTTTACACCGGCCCTGCATTGGCCGCCATGACAGACGCCATTGAAACCGGCGTCAGCAATGGGCAAACAATCCAGCAAATCAACACTAGCCATCAATTGCGGCTCAATTTTTACGCAGCAGATGGGTCAATTGTGGCCTTCACCGACGAAGACGCACGCGTCACACGGTTAGTTCAAGACGCTGAAGGGAACACGCTATTTGCGGAAGAGCACCGCGACACCTACGACATTGTGATGATTGTCGACCAAGAAAAGTGGCGTATTCGGCATATCTTACGGACTGGTGAAGCGCCACCGCCAACGCTAACAGACCGTACCTTGCCGCCTCTCGCGCCTGTAGCAGGCATCAACTACTATCCCGCAGACACGCCGTGGGAACTGTTTTGGAGCCAGTACGATGTGGTCTCGATCAATCGCGATTTAGATCTAATGCAGTCGCTTGACCTGAACACCGTGCGGATTTTTATCCCATTTGAGCAATTTGGCGGCAGCACCATCGACCCGCTATTTGCCTTCAAACTGCAAGACTTTTTAGAGCAAGCAGAACAGCATGAGATGAAGGTGATTGTCACCCTATTCGACTTTGCTTCAGACTATGCGCTCATTCGCTGGCCCCGTTCAGACCAGCACATGGTTACGCTCCTAGAGCAGTTTAAAGACAATGAAACAATCCTTGCGTGGGATATCAAAAATGAACCCGACCGTGACTACCCAATTCACGGCAAGGATCTTGTTGATTTCTGGCTGGCGCACAAGCTGCGGCTGGCGCAAGAGGTTGCCCCAACACAGCCGATTACGATCGGCTGGTCTACCGTTGAGGCAGCCAAAGTCTTAGCCAGTGACGTTGATATTGTTTCGTTTCACTATTACGGTACAAGCGCCAATTTCCCAAATGAACTGGCCGATTTACGTCGGTTTACCGGCGACAAACCGCTCATGCTGCAAGAGTTTGGGATTCCAACGTGGAACAGCTGGCTCTTCCCCAACGGCCATACGCAAAACGAGCAAGCCGAATATTATGCCGAAATTCTGCAGATCACACGTGATGAGCAGCTAGATGGCTACCTCGCTTGGACGCTCTATGACTTCTCCGTTGTGCCAGATAATGTAGCAGGTGGCCGCCCATGGGAGATTGGTCCACAGCGCCAACTCGGTATTTATCATGTGGATGGCACGCCAAAACGCGCGGCGGCTTACATCTCGCCTAACGCCGACCTAAGCACAGCCCCAACTGTTACGGTTTGGGAACGGTTTACAAAACCATTTTGGCGCACATTGTTTGTAATTACGCTGGTGGGCACGCGCCTTGTCTTTTGGTTACTTAGCCGCATTAAGCGATACTGGCAAACGCGCCGCGCACCACAAATTGATACAAGTAAATAGCTAGCTTACACAACTTTTACATCTTTCATACGCCAAGCACACAGCTTAGTGAGACACTACTGTTATGCAGACCCGCCCACTTCTAATTTCTATTTTCATCATTCTGCTGATGGTGTTCGCAGTCCCTGCTTGCACCTCAGCCCAAGTCACGCCAGACGTACCCCCCACAGCCACGGTAAGCCTCACCAGCAGTCCTGGCCCTACCGCTGCTGCCACTGGTATTCTCAATTACGCCCTAAGTTGGCAAACCGACAGCGTCACATTTCTGCCAGATGGCGGCTGGCAACTGACCACCAATCTTGGTTATGACGTAATTGTGGAACGTGGTTACATCACCAATTTCCGCATAGAGATGCTGGAGTGCGAAACAGAAACGAGCGCCCTAGACTGGTTGCGTCCCGCGACAGTATTGGCGGGCCACCCTTCAGATGGCCCCAGCGAAACGCGCACGGCCCAAGATCTAGTTGAAAACATCGCTAACCCAACGCCACAGTCGATGGCATCTTTACCCGTGTCTTTGGCAAGTTGGTGTAACTTGCACTACCTCGCCGGACCAGCTTCGGATATTGCGCTCAATCTCCCAACGGACATTGACCAACGCGGCAACTCCATTTGGATTGTTGGCCAATATAAGGCCCCAGACAGTGACACATGGCAGCCGTTTGAAGCGACCTCTACCGAAGGCTTTGGCAACCTGCTCACGCTCAATGATGGTGCGGGGGTCAAGCTGGGCGAAGGCGTTGTAAGCATTGTGCTAACGCGCGATCTTGCAACCTTATTTGACAATGCCGACTTTGCCACCCTAGCGCCAGACACACTTGGGTTTAGCGTCTTACGCCAACTCAACGACAATTTACATGTCACAATCAACCAATAGTCGCGTTCTTCTAACGCCTTTCAAGCCTGCCCGCAGCCTAAACACCCTGATAAGTTACCTAACTTCTGCTAAAGTGTTTGTAGCACGAGCTTACCTATAGTGTGGTATAACCCAATATCATTATATCGACCCGCTACAGTGTTGCGGTACGCATTCAATTAGGCACCCATCCGGAGATTACTAATGCCAAAAAAGTTTAATATATTCGTCTTGCTACTGTCAGTCTTAGCACTTGCAGCTTGCTCCCCAGCAGAAGTCGAAGTTCCTGTAATTGTTGAAATTACTGCCCCACCAGCCACTGCTGTGCCAGTCGATACTGCTGCAACTGAAGCCGCACAGGCCGCTGCAATCAGTGCTGCCGTAGAGGCAACAACCGCTGCTCAAGCCGCTGCCGAGCAAGCTGTGGCCGATGCCGACGCTGCCGCTGTAGACGCAACCGGCAAATTTATTGTTGGCGGCAATTATGTAGCAAGTGGCGAGTGCCCCTCATCAACATTCCTCAGCGTGAGCGCTGATCCAGCTAATGGGGCCTACCCTGCGCCAGAACTCAATGTGACGTGTGACGGCACGACTGTCACGGTGACAGGCAATGGCATTCCAAATTTTGAGTTTGTCCAAATAACACCAAGCGACTTAACAGCAGCAACTCACCAGTTTCAATTCCCACAATCGCCCGCGCTGGCGGCTGAAACCACAGAACTCCCGCTGCTTGGCGCGGTTGCGGTTGCTGTCAACGGCATGCCAATCTTTGGGCCAAACGAAGCAGAGAATTTGGGCTATGGTGATCCTTTCCTCGATGAAATTCTAGATTTTTGTAATGGGCATACCGGTGGTGGACAATATCACTTCCATGCGGCACCAAACTGCCTCTTTACAGATTTGAATAATAGTCCGGGTCTAGTTGTGGCCTATGCTCTTGACGGCTTCCCGATTGTTGCGCCAGTCATTTGTGGCAACGCTGACTGTTCAGCGCAACGCGTTGCAGAAAGCACTTGGGACCGTACCAACGATGTCAAAGACGCTTGGGCTGCGCACACGGTCGTGCCCGGAAAATCTGAGCTGGACGAATGCAACGGCTTAGTATTGGATGACGGCAGCTATGTCTACTTTGCAACCGCCACGTTCCCATACTTTTTAGGCTGTTATCGAGGTACGACAACGCTTGCTCGGCAAGGTAACGGCGATGGTAATGGTGCAAACGGCGCTAATGGCGCAGGCACGGGCGGCCCAGATTTTGCAGCTGCGGCGGGCACGCTTGGAATTACAGAAGACGCGCTGCGCGACGCACTTGGGGGGCCCCCACCTAACATTGATGCCGCAGTCGTTACGCTTGGCATCTCACGTGAAGTCTTGGTCGCCGCTCTTGTTGCGGCCGGATTTAACTTACCAACGCAATTGCTTGAAGAAGGCAGCGCAGCTGCTGTTCAAGATGCGTTACAAGGTGATTTTGTAGCCGCAGCAAACGCGCTAGGAGTCACTGAAGAGCAACTACGCACTGCGCTTGGCACTACAGCGCCACCAAATTTAGAAGCTGCGGCGGCGCTGCTTGGCGTCAACCGTGAAGCGTTAGTCGCGGCAATGCTGCTGGGCGGCTTCCCTGTCCCAGGTGGCGCAGGTGGATTGATCCCTCAAGTTGGCGGTAACGACAACTAAAAAGACGACGCCAAAACATCGTCATCGGCATCAAGTTACGGGCTGATCCATCTGCTAGCCGTAACAATAGTCGTAATGTCATCCCGCGCAAGCAGTGCATAACGCGCTCTCAAAGTCTTTCGAACTTGCACGGGATGACAGCATTGCGGCGGTTTTAGCCAGCAGGCCTACGAACTTGATGCCTATTCCCCGACACTGGGTCGGTTCCTTTTAGGCTAGTTTGCCTTATCCGGAACTCAGGCCACCCAAACATCACTCCACGATCGTCTGAAAAATGACAATCAGAACTTTATAACGATTCCTAAACCATCCCCATACTGCCCTTGTATTGAGACTCATCCAGCTCTGGATTAAAGTGTAGGCAAGGTTACGTTAGCTACAGATTCAAATTTTTCAATTGTGGCTAACCTGCATTTGATCAAGCGTTTTTGATCAATGCAAACAAGAGATGGTTCACAATGATTATAAAAAATTCTTATCGGTACACTTTTTTCTTCGGGGCATTGATTGCTCTTTTTCTCATTCTGCCGCAATCGTCTAGCGCGCAGTCTGGCGATTTTTATACAATTGACGGGTCAGACAATAATATTGCTAACCCCGCCTATGGCCAGACAGATATTCAACTCACCCGCATGGGGGCAGCAGCCTATGATGATGGCATTTCAGTGCCACGCGGTGGCGATGGAGAAGCCAATCCATTCACACTCCCTGGGCCACGCGATATTAGCAACGCGCTCAATACCCAACCAGCCCTAAACCCAAACACATCAGAAATTAGCGATATGTTCTGGCAATGGGGTCAGTTCCTTGACCACGACATTACACGTGTGGCTGAAGCAGACCCAGAAGAAGACATTACGATTGAAGTTGCCCTTGGCGATCCACACTTCACGCTCGGGCTAGACATGACGCTGCATCGTTCTGCATATGATCCAGCAACCAGCACCGGCACCACCCCACGTGAACAAGTCAACGCAATTACAGCCTGGATGGACGGTTCACAAATTTACGGTTCTGATGCGGCAACTGCGGCAGAACTTCGGCTTTTTACCGATGGCATGATGCGCATGACCACCGACGGCTTACTTGTCAACGATCCAGACAACGAGAACGGGGCAACTCAGTTCTTGTCTGGCGATGAGCGCATCAATGAGCAACCTGGTCTTAGCGCAATGCACACTGTATTCTCACGGGAACACAATCGCCTTGCCGCCAAAATCCAAGCCGACTTCCCAACGCTTACAGATGAAGAAATCTATCAACGGGCGCGCATGCTGGTGATTGCCGAGCTACAACAAATTACGTTTGATGAGTTCTTGCCGATCTTACTTGGTGACGCCGCACCGGGCCCTTACGCTGGCTATGACGACACCATCCGCCCAGACATTGCACAAGAGTTTGCCGCAGGCTGCTATCGATTTGGTCACAGCATGGTTTCTGGCGATATTTCGTTTGCTGCTGCAGATGGCACAATTTCACAAACCTTTGGCCTGCGTGATGTTTATTTTGAGCCAGATGTTATCCGTGACAACGGCATTGAAGGCTTTTTATACGGGCTAACCCTCAAAGAAGCGCAAACGCTAGATCTAGAAGTTGTAGATGATATGCGCAACTTGCTATTCGTAGGTGTTGGTACATTTGGCATCGGCTTGGACTTAGCTGCGCTCAACATTCAACGTGGACGTGATCACGGCTTGCCAGATTACAACAGCTTCCGCACCCAAATGGGCATGACGCCAATCACTGCATTCTCAGACATTGCAACCGATGCAGCAACTGCCGAAAAAATCGGTAACGTCTATAACAGCGTTGATGACCTAGACCTTTGGGTTGCTGGTCTGGCTGAAGACCCAATCAACAACGGTCAAATTGGTGAAACCTGCGCCCATGTGATCGCAGATCAATTTAGCCGGCTGCGTGATGGGGATCGCTTCTGGAACGAAAATTATGACTGGACCAGCATCGGCTTTGCCGACAATGACCCAGTGCTATTTGGTGACACAACAGTCTCTAACGTAACCCTAGCAGACATCATCAATTGGAATTCAGACTTAGACATCGTTTCTGATCGTTCAATCATGTTTGTGGTTGACCCAACTGTAGAACCAACACCGACGCCAACACCTGTTGTCACTGAAGAACCAACGGCGACACCAACCTTTACGCCAACCGTCACCCCAACTTATACGCCAGAGCCAACCTTCTCTGCTGAAGTCAGCATTGATGCGCCAGCAACAGCTGAAGTGGGTGATGAATTTGACGTCACCGTCTCGCTAACAGTTGAAGAACCATGTGAATATCCAGTTTTCGACATCACATTACTAGTTGATGATGCTGGCGCCCAACTTGACTTCATCTCACCAGATGACGCAAAATTTGGCCCACCCGTTACGTTGCCATTCACATACACCGTTCGCGCTACCGAAGCTGGCGAAATCGGCCTAACAGCACGGCTTTATGGTGAAACCCATTGTGGAGGGGCGTATGTGTTCACGTATCTCAATAGTGAGCCAACCACAGTAACAGTTGCAGAGCTGCCAACCGCAACGCCAACGGATGAACCAACGGCCACTGCTACAACCGAGCCAACCGCGACAGCAACAGACGAACCAACGGCAACCGCCACAACTGAGCCGACCGCAACGCCGACTGACGAGCCAACGGCAACCGCCACAACTGAGCCGACCGCAACCGCAACCGATGCACCAACGGCCACCGCGACGACCGTGCCGACTGCAACTGACGAGCCAACAGCGACTGCCACAACGGAGCCAACGGCCACGGCAACCCAAACACCAACGCCAACGGCGACACCAGCCGTCCAAGGCGCAACGATTGAGCCACCAACCATTACAAAACTGGTTGAAGACGGGAATAGCAAATCAGACTTTGTTGTTGCCATCCGTGGTGAAGAAGTCACTTACGTTATTGAAGTGACTAATCCAAACAGCGAAGCGATTAGCGATGTGGTCATTACAGATGTCATCGCAACGACAAGCGTCTACCAATCTGCAATCGCACCCGGCGCTGATATTGAATTTGCAAACGCCAACAACACGCTGACCGTCAGCTTTGACGCAATCCCCGCTGAAAGCAGTCGTACGATCAAGGTCAAGGTCAAAGTCTTGGCCACCGCAGATATTGGCGAAGAGATCAAGAATACAGCCAGCGTGGTTAGTTCAACCGGTGGCAACACCTCTGCTGAAACGATGGTGCGTGTGATCCCAGGTGAAATTCCAAACACGGGGACGTCACTGCTCGGGTTTGCTAGCACAAAAGTTGAACTGGTCTTGCTGCTTACACTCGCCGTCGCTGTCATTGCTGGCAGCAGCCTGTTGCGCAAAAAGCGCCTTACGGCCTAATCCATATGGAATACACACAGAATTTCTGTGCTTGAATTCGGTTCGCATCTCATAACCTTAGGCATGCCGTCTCTTTTGAGGCGGCTTTGTCTTTAAGATGCAAAAGAGCACTAGAGTTTTACTGAAATTTACCCTCATCAAGACGCCGTTTGTTGGAACATTTCCCGCGCCACCGCTATACTATTGGCACAATAAAACTACGGAGATTTTTTATGATTACCCCAGAAGCATTTAAAGCTGCGCTGGCCCAGTTTGCCGCAGGCGTTACAGTCGTAACCACCATCAACGAAGACGGCGAACCTCTTGGCATGACCGCCAGCTCGTTTACATCAGTTAGCCTTGATCCACCTTTGGTTGCGGTCAATGTTGCTAAGAAAGCCGGCATCCATGATGTGCTGCTTGGCGCTGGCAAGTTTGGTGTCAGCATCATTGGGGTTGACCAAGCCTACATTGGTGAAGTATTTGCGGGATTCCATAAGGATGTTGAAGATCGTTTCTCTGTCTGTGAAACCATCACTGCCGAAACCGGCTGTCAACTCATCCCAAGTGCACTAGCTTATCTAGACTGCACCACGTGGAAAGCCGTAGACGCTGGCGACCACACCATCTTTATTGGCGCAGTTGTGGCCTCCGGCGCAAACGAACGGCGCGACCCTGTGCTGTGGTACGACCGCGGCTGGAAGAAATTAGTTCCCACAACAGACTAAGTAAAACGAAGCCAGCAGAGCTAATCATGGCCAGTCTGCTAGCCATAGCAACGGCCGTAATGTCATCCTGAGCAATTGGAGTTTTTATGACCGCAGAATTTGTTCCCCATTCAGACTATGTTGAGTTTTCAGAAGCAGAGATGCGCGCCAAAGCACAGGCCTTCTATGACAATATCAAGACCCGCCGTACCGTGCGTGAATTTTCAGACCGCCCAGTGCCGCGCGATATTATCGAGACATGCTTACTTGCTGCTGGCACTGCGCCAAATGGGGCAAATTTACAGCCGTGGCAGTTCGTGGTGATTTCTGATCCAGAAGTAAAACAAAAAATCCGTACCGCTGCTGAAGAGGAAGAAGCCGCATTCTACAACGGTCGAGCACCGCAAGAATGGCTCGAAGCACTTGCACCACTGGGAACAGACGCCAACAAAGACTTTCTGACCATTGCCCCCTACCTCATTGCGGTCTTTGGCAAGTCGTATGATCTGTTGCCTGATGGAAAAAAGGTAAAAAATTATTACGTGACGGAATCTGTTGGGCTGGCAACAGGCACCTTGATTACCGCACTGCATGAATGCGGCTTGGTCTCGCTAACCCACACCCCAAGCCCAATGGGATTTCTTAGCGAAGTTCTAGAACGTCCAAAGAATGAACGCGCGCTCATCCTCATGGTTGTGGGGTACCCGGCTGAAGACTGTACCGTGCCGAAACACGCATTTGAAAAGAAACCGCTAGAAGAGTTCGTGACATTTGTGTAAGTTGAGACTTACTAAATACCCGTTAGAGCACGTAGCACACACTCTTAAATCAAAACGGCAGACGAAATTCGTCTGCCGTTTTTTTATTACAAAGAAAATCGGATTACAGGGCTAAGACCAAATCACCTTTGTTTTCTAGCGCGTCTTCACCACTAACCGCTTTCTCGGCCTTAGCGTCTTCTTTTTCGGCTTCTGGCTCTGGTTCAGGGTCAAGCAAGTTGCGAATTTCTGTCTCAATGGTTTTCATCAGATCAAGATTATCGCGCAAGAAGGCTTTTGAATTTTCACGCCCTTGGCCTAAACGCGTATCCCCGTAAGAATAGAACGCACCACGCTTGGTCACCACTTCATGTTCAACGCCAAGGTCTAGCACGTCACCCGATGTGCTAATGCCTTCGTTGTACATAATGTCGAATTCAGCTTGCTTGAATGGCGGGGCCACTTTGTTCTTTGTAATACGGATGCGCGTGCGATTACCCCGCACTTCTGATCCAACCTTGATTGATTGAATACGGCGAATATCCATCCGGACACTGCAGTAATATTTCAAGGCTTGCCCACCAGTTGTGGTTTCTGGGTTTCCAAACATCACCCCAATTTTTTGGCGGAGTTGGTTTGTAAAGATCACCGTTGTGTTTGTTTGTTTAATAACACCCGCTAACTTACGTAGCGCTTGGCTCATCAAACGTGCTTGAAGACCCATCTGCGAGTCGCCCATATCGCCTTCAATTTCTGCCCGTGGCACAAGTGCCGCAACCGAGTCGATTACAACAACATCCAAAGCGCCAGAGCGCACAAGCGCTTCGGCAATTTCTAATGCTTGTTCACCGGTATCTGGCTGTGAGATGTATAGGTCATCAATATTGACACCGATCTTTTCGGCGTAGCTGGGATCGAGTGCGTGCTCCATGTCAATGAAGGCACAGATGCCGCCCATTTTCTGGGCTTCAGCAATGATGTGTTGGCAGACCGTTGTCTTCCCTGATGATTCTGGGCCGTAAATTTCAATAATCCGGCCGCGTGGGACGCCGCCAATGCCTAATGCTAGGTCAATAGATAAGGCCCCAGTTGGAATACTTTCGATGCGCATATCATGCGCTTCGCCAAGTTTCATAATAGTGCCATCACCAAAACGCTTAGTGAGGTCCCCTAAGGTTTGGTCGAGTGCGCGGCCACGACCGGCTTGTGCTTTTTCAGCTTTCTTTGATTTTGCCACGGGATTAGTGCTCCTGAAATAAAAAAGTTTATATGTTCCCCGTAGGAACTTCTGTTCTACAGACACTATTATTGTAGCTATTATGTTCTAATCAGTCAAGACATTTGTTCTGTTTTCTTTTAGTGTGTTCCTGATTGGATACGCCCCCCTTAAACAAAAAACGCGAGCACTCTTATGAAGCGCTCGCGTCTAAATTTGAACTTGGTGTTATTTAGCGTTTATTCAGCTGTTGCCATCCGTAATTGGCGCACAATCACCAATAACGCAATGAGACCAATGCCAGACAAAATGAGCGTTGGCAAGCCAACATCATCTGCAAACCCAGCATCCGGCAGTGTACCAGACCCACCTGTGTCTGCGCCTGTTCCAGTTGTGCCGCCACCATTGCCGGAGCCAGCACCAGAACTTGATCCACCGCTGCTAGAGCCGCCTGCGCCGCTACCTGCGCCAGCTGCATTACCGTTGTTGCCATTACCGGCACCGGTGCCGCCATCTCCGGCACCATCACTATCGCCACCGTTCCCAGAATTCTCATTGAAATCTTCGTCTGGCAGCAAGGTTGCCGTTGCCGTAATATTCGCCGCTACGGTTGTCGCTTCTTGGTCTTCTGGACTAAGCGTTGGGGTTGCGGTTGCGGTTGGGACCGGCGTCTCAGTTGGCACCACAGTGAATGTTGCGGTTGGTGGAATAGCCGTCGCCGTAAATGTTGGCGCTGCTGGCAACTGTGCACGTGCATCGGCTGTGCGCTGCGCGTCGATTGCGGTTTGCGTGTTTGAGGCAAAAATCGCAACTGCGGTTTGTTCCCCTTGGGCGCGTTGCGCACGCTGTGTTGGCACATAAAAGAACCAATACGTTGCTACACAAGCCATCCCAACTAAAAACGCACCAAACAACAGCATGGAAGCAAATACGAATGGGCGATTCGAGCCTTCTACTTCATCTTCAAAATCATCATCGAATTCGTCAAAATCGTCTTCGAAGGGTTCCAGTTCTGCCATTTGATTGATCTCCTCTTGGGTCTGTGCAACATACCTATTGCTGTTGCATTGCTTTTACGGGTTTACCTTAACCCTGTTGCAATTCACAGACCATCTTTACCGAATTGTACCTGTACTAAGACTCTAATGCCAGCTAAGCACATTTCATTTCTTTATTTTAAGTGCTTTGCCTTCTTCTTTCAAAAGCAAAGCTTGTAAGCCAAACGGATTGTTCAGCCTACCAAAGGCGCTTCTTTTATAGGAAGCTAAATTGTTGCAGCTGATGTGTTGGACAGCCCGTATTGCTCAAAAATTTGCAAATTCGCCAGCGGCACTTCAATCTCTTCGCCACTTAATAAACGTACAGTTGCCGTATATTCCCGCAACCCACTTGCCAATTTTGTACGCGTCCGAGACAGCGCCACAATCAACCCCACCATATTAGGCTGTAATGCATCTAAAATGCGCACCTGCTGGCCAACTTCTAGCGGTTGCCAAGCGGCAATACTTTCGCCTTCTACAGCCATACTTACGTTTAAGGCCAACGTTGCTTTTTGCAGCCCGCTCTCTGTCGTTTGGATCTCTACAATTTGCGCCGTCCGCTTTGTATTGAGCAGAAACAGCATCCAAACATTTTCGGCCATTGTTTGTTTACCAAAACCGTTTGTCAGCACAACCGCCATTGGCAACTTTTGCGCATACGCAATTGTGCGCGCAGCCATACTTGCCGCCACAACAACATTGACGCCAATGCTAGCCGCAGCATATAAGCCTTCGGCTGTTGCTTGGCCACCAACAATCAACACGCTGCCAGCATGGGTCTCGGTAACCGTCTCTGGCGTTAGATCTTGCGCTGGATCGTTGGAAAGTAACGTGATGGTGCCACCGGCTGTAATACCATTGCTCCATACGCCATGTACAGAAAGGCCATTTGCGCTAGCAATAGATTGATTAGACTGCCGTGGGGTGGCAAGTTGATTAGTCGTCGCGACAAACATTGATCGATCTCCAACAAGGGTAAATTTGCAGTGCGCAACACCCCAGTTGAAGTACAGATCTACATTCCGCCGAGTGCGTTGAGCCAGTTTTGGATTTGTGTCAAGCGCGTCCCGTTTGATGTGGCAGGCGCAAAAGGCCGACCGCGTGCATCAATAATCAGCCCCAGCAAGCCGCCAGTGATATTGGCTAAGCTGCGACCTTGGCCTTCGCCAAAGCCAATGTCAAACCGGCGCAGTGGCTGTAATTTGACAGTTGCCTTTTCATTGAATGGGATGGCTATTTGCTCAATCTCACCGTAGGGCACTTCAACTGAGTAGTTGTCACCATTGGAATACGTCACTTCCACTTGCAACACAATCTGACCCGGCTTGGCCCGCCCAACTGGCGAAATAACTGATCCCAAGTTGACAATTGAGCCAGAGCCAAAGACCTGTACCGCTGCAACCGGGTTCACTTCTGCCATTGCACCTAGCGCTGGCAAGATTGTATTTTGATCAAGCAGTAAGGTGGTCACGCCAACCGGCTGCATCGCATCCAGTAGCATCAGTGCCGCCATGCCCGGCTGTGGAGCCTTCGCTAAGACTGCGCCGCTGCCGATAATTGGCTCAAATGCTTGGGTTGCCGTAATGCCGGTTGCTTCGCGTGAGACACGCATTGCTTCGCGTGCCAAAGCTTGTTCAATTAGCAAGCTGTTGCGATCTTCTGGCACCAGCCCCGGATTGAGCGCTTTGTTATGCACAAAATTACTCAGATCGTCTGGCGTGAGCAGAAATGGTAACCAGCGCAATACATTGTCTGCGCCAACATGCTTTAGCAAGCTAACCGCGCTATGCCCAATGCCAAGGTCTGGTCTAACGGTCAGTTGTAAATCGCCATCAATTGCAGACGCTACAGTTGTTGTACGTGCGCCGATGTCAACGCCCATTACGCCACGCGAGGCATCAAAAATGCGGCTAGCAAACTGAATTACTGTGCCTAGTGCCGTTGCGGTTGGCGTCAACCGTCCGTCTGTCAATTCCGAAATACGCTTGTACCCTAATCCCTGCAAGGTTCGTGCCTGGCTCTCTACATCGGCCAGTCGATCTAGCGCTGGCGCAAGGCGTGCTTGGGCCAATTCAGGGCGAATATTGTCAATAATTGTTAGCGGGCCAACTTCGGCGAAAAGCGTTGTAACCTGATCGTGAAGTTGTGAGTTACCAGCGTAAATAAGCTGTGGGGGATGGAACCGTGCCTTATCTGAAAATGCATCACTGACCGTGCCACATAAGCGCAATACGTCGGCGGTCGCACCGTGTTCCACGCCCCCGCTAATAAAAACAATATCGGGCTTAGCTAAGCGAATTGCTTCAACGCGAATGTGGTCTGGCCGAAAATCTGTCAGGTGAATCGATTCAACAATTTCAAAGTAGCTGGTACCTAACGCTCGCTGCGCCACCTGCGCCGAAATGCCATTCGTCAGGCCAACCAGCAACACACGCAATGGCTTGCCCGCGCTAGCCGTCGCAACCATTGTTTGAATGCCAACTGGGGTGTGGTCATCTGCGGCAAGAATATTCCAGTCAGCGTCGAAATATTGCCGGCCGGTCACTTCTTGCAAATGGAACAACGCCTGCTGCAAACCAGCCATTGCGCTGCCATTTAGGGAATGGATAGTTGTTGGGGCTTCGCGTCCGGCAACGTAACGATACTCACCATCGATCACGTCAAAGTAAGCAGCGCGTGTTGTTACGCTGCCAAAATCTACACTAACAATTGCGGAATCAAGGGGCGTTGTCATGCGCTAAATACACGGGAAATCAGGTCGTATAACGAAAGCATCCGCTGCGTTAAGAAGGTAAATGCAGTTGCAACCGAGCCAGCGTACAGTGCCGCGAGTGTAATCACCACAAAAATACGGCCAGACTGGGTTGCCCAATTGATCCAGCCGGGGCGTTGGATTTCGCCAGCCTCAGTACGCTTCGCGCCATAGTAAAAGTACAACAGCGTGAAGACCGTTCCTAGCAACGTGATCAGTGAAGTTGTTGCCCGCGACCAGCCCCCTTCAGAAACGCCGGGCACGCCCGGTTGCGCCCAGTCTAAAGAGACCATCCCCGCTTGAATCTGTGGGAAGAGCGTGCCGCGTAAAGCGCCACCAATCGCCACTGCTGCCCCAACGCCAACTAAAAAGCCCAGCGCAATATTGCCGTAGCGGCTAGTTGATTGGAACAGTTTCAGAAACAGCATGATGCTCATAATCAAAGGAAACAGCATTAAAACCAGATCAGCCGGTTCAACGCCATCTCGCGAGAAAATGCCCACAAATTGCGGCATCAAAACAGTTTTGACAACAATATAGGCGGTATACCCAGCGGCAACGCCAATAAATGCATATAACGCCGTGCGGTAGGCGAAGTTGTCGCCAACGAGGTAACTAAACACAAACAGGGTTAGGATTGCGCTTAGGGAGAGGCCGATTATCGTAATCATTAGCTAATCCCTTCCGTATCTAGCCCTTTCTGAATTTGTGCAAAATCGGCTTTATTTTTTGTTTGGCCAGCCATTAGGTCTGTAATAAGCCAGATAATACTGCCAAAGAACAGCAGCACCGCAGACAGCAAAATCCCAAATGAATACACAGACCAAGTCCGTAACAAGCCAGAGGCGCGATTATTGAGGGTGTCGTATACAGACGCGCCAGAAACCCCACTAATCACACCGATTAGCTGTGGCGTTTCGCTTTCATAATATGGCAACACGAGTGGTTCTGCACCGGCAGGCACAACAGCGCCAATTGGCACGTCATACACTTCAACCTGCTCTACCCACGCACGGGTGCGTTCTGCAGAGCCAGCGCCCACAACAACAAGCTCAAACTGATTGAAGGTGCGCACATTGCGCAGCATGCCTTCCCATGGATTTAGACCACCCATTATTTCAATTGGTAGGGTTGTTTGCGGGGCGGCAGCCAGTGATTGCGCGCCTAGCGCCCCACCCGGCAGATAGCCAAGATGCACCCAATCTTGCCCATAGTTATAGACAAAATTTGCATCAACAGACAGCTTCGCACGCTGTACCGTTTCTACAGCCAAATCGACAGCGGCAGGCTTCGCTGCAACGACAGCAATCCGCACCCCGTTCTGCGCCAAATGCGCAATGACCGCTTCCATTGAAGGATCAACATCCGCACTGGTGCCGGGCTCATAATCAAAGACAACTAAGACTTCAGACCCGGGCGTAATTGCATTGGCAGCATCGTAAAACGCTTTGGTCGCCGGTCGGCTTTCAATCGCCGGTTGGCCTAACCAAGCGGGTTGGAACCAAAATGTAAATGCTAAGGGCACAAACAGCGCCAACGCGACGAGCACCCGATCCAATTGGAAGGTTCGCGCTTGCTTTGGCAACGCCTGTGGCAGCGGTTCTGTTTGTGTTTTGGCAACAGGTGCAAACAGCTCTTCAAAAATAGCAGCCTGCTTTGCCTGTGCATCAGTAACGACCAATTCTTGGACTTCAGCTTCAGCGGCGATTGTGCCAACCGTTGCTTGCTCAGTGATGATTGGTGCTACGGGCAGCGCGCCTGAGATTTCATCTAGGAAATCTGCCGCGCTGCCTTTGTCAAAAGGGGAGGAGCGTTCCTCCGGGGGCGCGTCAACCTCATTAGCCGGTCGTAAGCTTTCTAACCAAGGGGGAATTTCCGGAAAATCAGCCTGTTCTAAAGGTTGTGCTGGCCCGCTAGACGCTGGAGCCTTCTTCGCTTCCACCTCATATGCAGGGGCTGGCGCGGGCGCAACAGGCTGGGCGGGACTAACAACCGGTTCTGCAACGGCTTCAGGGAAGAGCTCCATTGCGGTTGTTGTTGTTCGTTCTGCCTGCGGCGTTGCTGTCGAGCCATACGATAAATCAGCAGGTCGTACAGACGCTAACCAATCTGGCAAATCACCCGGCGTTGAAATTGGCGATACAGCAGGCTGCGTTGAAACCGAGCTCATATTGCCCGGCCCTGTCGCTTCTAACCACTCTGGGTTTGCAGCTTCAGCAGAAATAATGAAATCAACATCGTCTTGAGTAGACGGTGTGATGGCTGGCGTACGCAGCGGCGGCACTGTGCCCGGGGCTAAGGTATTAAGCCACTCAATATCATCAGCGCTGGTTGGCCGCAACCACGGCGGCATGTCTAATTCTTCTTCTTCGGTTTGCTTTTCAGCCGGTTTCAGCCATTCTGGCAAATCGTTGAGATTTAGCTCACCGCCTTCAGATTCATCGTCTTGCAATGCCGAGAAAATCGTATCGTCAAACTTGTTCGCTTCTGGCGCTGCTTCACCACGCGGAATCGAATCCAACGCGTCTTCTAGCTTGGCTTTTGCTTCTAGATTTTGATCCGGCACCGGTTGCGCAGCTTCAGCTGCCGCTTTTGCGCCCTCTTCAGGCTGTAGCCAACCGGGCAATTCAATTACCCAATCTTGCTCACCGGCTGCAGGCGCAACTTGCGTTTCCCAAGGCGCTGGCACATTGGTCGTATCGGCTACAGATTGTGCTTCACCATCTACCGGAATAGGCGGCAGCGCCTCAAATGCGGCGGGTGCATTGGCTTCTGCTTCTGTCCCTTCAAGGTCTTCCCATTCAAACTGACCTGTGTCAGAAATTTGAGATAACCAATCTGGCGTATCTGTTGGCGATGTTGCGCCTGGCGCTGGTGTTGCTGCTACCACACCGGCAGGTTCCGCTGGCGTTGGCGACGTTCGGGCTAGCGCATCTTCAACAGATTCGAGACCTTTGCCGGCATTTTCTGAAGCTGGCGCTGGGCGAGTCGCATCTTTTAGCCAGTCTGGAGAAGACTCCATTGGCTCAATTTCAATTGACTGCGCACCAGTATCGGCAAGCCAACTGGAGATGTCATTGTCGACCGGTGCTGGGGCTGCGTCTGGCGTTACGGCGGCATCATGTGCGCCTTGTAGCCAATCTGGCAAGTCATTTTGCGCAACTGGATCTGGCTGTGCCATAGGCGCAGGTGCTTCAAGACTGCCGGTTTGCGCTTTTAGCCAGTCTGGCAAGTCGTCTTCAACTGCGGCTGCATTTAATTCGCTTGTTGCTTTCAGCCAGTCCGGCGCATTGTCTTCTACTGGTGCTGGTGCAGCAGCGGCCGCAGCAAACGGATCTGGATCAGCAGTCTCTTGCGGTAACCAGTCTGGCAACGCATCTGCAACTGGCGCAGCAGGTGTTGCAACTGGCTCCGGTTCTTGCGGCAGCCAATCCGGCAAAGCATCTTGTGCTATAGGTTCGGCAATTGGGGCTAGCTGTGCCGGAGATGCGACAGCGTCAGGAGTTGCTGCGTCGCCGTTTAGCCAATCTGGCAATTCTTCTGCGGGCTCAAATGGTGTTTTTGGTGCTTGGGCTGGCGGCAGCGGTTCCGTGAATCCGGTTGGGGCTGTCAGCCAGTCTGGCAGGTCTGATTCAGGGTTAGTGCTTGCCATTGGCGCACTTTTGCCCAAGTCTGGCAACCAACTGCCCGTGTCTGGGTCATCAGCGTGCAAGCCTTCAGATGCGCCAATCGGCGGCAAACCAGCGTGCCGGTCGCTATCAGTCTTTTGTTCTGGCAGCGGTGGTAAGGGCTCGAACGGTGCCGAATCCATCCAGTCTGGAACAGTGAAATCATCACTCGTTTCGACCTTCTTGGCTTTTGGCTCTGGCGTGATTGGGATTTCGATTTGGGTCGAAACTTCCGCAACTTTTTCTGTTTTTGCGACGGTCTCAGTTGGTCCAAGCAACCAATCAGATTGCGCTAAGAAATCATCATCTGAGACATCTGTTTGGCGGATGATTGTATTTTCGACCGGTTCTTCAACAGGCGCAGCTGGCGTTGTGAGCGGATCTGTGACCGGAGCCAAAGCCGATTGAATAACTTCATCTTCATCAATCAACCAATCTAAAAGCGATTCATTCGCTTCCGTTGCCGGTTCTGGAATAACAGGTGGGGTTGGCTGCGCGGTAACCGCAGGCATTGCCTGTGTAATCGGTTTAGGCTGCGCTTGCGGCAGAGGGTCTGTTACAACCGGCGGTGATGTAGGCAACGTAGACGACTCGGTTGTTGCCACCCCGCTCAGCCAGTCTAATGAAGACGTTGTCGCGCCGCCCGCAATAACGCCGGGCGCATCGTCTAAAAGTGATCCTAATCCACCCGATTCAGCCTTAACTGGGCCGGTTGCAATTGGTGATGATGTGTCTACATTGGAGCTACCCTTGAGCCAATCTGGCACGGGGCGATCACTTTTAGGCTCACTTGGGACAGGTGCCGGAGCAGGAACAACTGGTTCGCTGCCTCCTAACAAGGCCGATGTCGCGCTAATTGGCGACTCGCTTGTGGGCTTATCATCTATTTCTCGGGCAAATGATTGCAAAAAGTCCACGTTCGTTTCTTCAGTGCGTGGCGCAATGTCTGCGAGCCAGTCTGGCAGTTCACTTGCCGCGTTATTCTCTGCGTTCGCTGGTACAAACACAGATTCAGAAGCAGCGGGCTTCCATTCATCGCCAGCTTGGTCACGCAGCATGTCTAGCCAGCGTTCCAAATCATCGCGAGATCCGTTTGGGTTCACGTCATCCGGTTCTTCACTATTACCAAATAGTGAAAAGGGTGACTTCGAATTATTGTCCATTACCTACTCTTTATTCCCCATATGGCTGATCTGCACCAGTAAAAATTCGCAGACCAGTAATAATGGTGCCAAGGGCTAACCCAATGAGTATTCCGCGCGTTCCTGCTACCACCGGGACTGTCATAATCCAGTCTCGTAAGAAGGGGAACACATCTGGAATTTGCAACTCAATAGTGACCATTCCGACCAATAATATGAGGCTAATTGCTAAAAACAACCAAGTTGTCCAGTCGCGGCGATAACGCACCATGCGCATCCCAGCCACAATCAATAGTACGGCTAACAGTGCCGCCAACGTCGTTTCGACTGGCACCTGCACGTACTTAAACATAAAATTCACCAACGTTTCCGCTGGTGGAAAAATCAAACTAAACATGCCCGCGCCAAACGTCACCAGAAAAGCCAGCACAAGCACTAAGCTATAGCCCCATTCTTGCTTCTGATCCATAAAGCGGCTGAAATGCACTTTCAACAAGCTAATAACGCCAACTAATAAAGCCACGGCAGATAAGATCGCCGCCCAGCGCAAGACTTCGGCGCGTAGTAATGTCAGCGCATCAAAGCCGGGGAAGAAGTACCCCAACAACACAATCAGCCCAAAACTAATCGCAACCGTAAGAGACAGTTGATAATTCATCTAGCCGAAAATATCCAACACGGTCAACACGATTGACCCAATGATTAGCGAGCCAACAATCAACAGGCGCATAATATCTTGCGTTTGCAAGCTGGCAACATAAGCCGACCGCTCTGGGGTCAGGTAAGCCCCAACTGCGTAAACTTCTTCACCAATAACGGCATCATCAACGCCGACATAAGGCACGGCTTGGCCAGTGTTATTTGTCGTTCCGGCGAGCTGGCGGGCTTCAACCCGATCACCAGCTTCTAGCACGGGCAGCAACTCATCACCGTAGTCGCCTAAGGTGACGCTAGCAATTGGTTTTTCACCATGCATCACCATTGACGCACCGGCAGCATAAGACCAAGGCGAAACGCCAACC
This sequence comes from Anaerolineales bacterium, assembly GCA_020630175.1. Lineage (GTDB taxonomy): Bacteria > Chloroflexota > Anaerolineae > Anaerolineales > UBA6668 > JAHDIM01. The sequence goes on along the minus strand of JAHDBW010000020.1, from coordinate 2,671 downwards.
ATCTGGACAGCATCTGCATCGTAGCGGTCTGCTGCGCCCGGCACTTGTTGATAGACCGTACGCAAGACGTCTTGCGCTAGTAAAAATGAAGTTCCGTCTGCTGCGGTTACGATGGGTGTTTTTTCTGCGGTTGCAAGCGTAGTGGCTGCGGCCTGCATGGTTTGGATACCGACTAGCGTTGCACTGGTATCTTCAGCACCAACGCTACCAGTGCCAATGCCAAAGTGCACGCGCCGACCGGTTTCAATCCCTTCGCTGAGATAGCCACGTAATTTGCTATACGCCGCAATTGGGCGAAACGCAACTTGCGTTCTGTTGCGCTGATTACGCATTTGTAAGCCAATCAATAAGCCGCCAATTAGCAGCAATACGACTAAGCCAATAAGATCAATTAGTTCAGGCATACCAATTCAAAGTAAAATCAATTTTGTAAGGGGTCTTCAATGCCTTCCAGCAATTGAGCCCAGCGTTCAACATCTGTAGAATCAGTAATACCGGCTAGCAATGGCTCACTAAAATAGAGCAATTGCGCACCGACCAATGCTAATGGCGTACCGGGCGCAAAAAGATCGCGCACCAAGGCCATTACACTGAGATCATTTAGAATGCTTAGCGCTTTTTGTTTCATTAATTAGGATTGCACCAAACAGCTTACCCTGTTATTTTGATGCTTATACAAAGAAGTGGATGCAAGAGCAATGCCAGTCCTTACCAATACTATAGGAACAACCAAATATTTGAGTTTGGTTATAGCGAGTATAGCATGTTGAAAGAACGGAAAGCAACTCTTAGAACATAAACACTAAACAGTATATTTTTACATTTTATACGCTATTTTTCAGACAAAACCTCACCCATGTCTTTAGCCCTTATTTGGCCTGCATAGTAATTATGTTAAGCCTTGAACGCACCCTTCTTGATTACGACTTTGCCCTACTGCGCATGATTGCAGAAACAACCGCAGTGGAGCTAACAGCACGCAACGCCCGGAGCGCCGCTAGCGAATTGGCAGACGCAATTAGCCAGCAAGAGCAAATGGAATTAGTGCTGGCTGACCTCTCGCAGGAAGGCTTGTTAGCACTTGAAGATATCAAGACGAATAACGGGCGGTTGCCTGCGGCTAAGTTCACACGTCAGTTTGGCGATGTACGCCCCTTAGGGCCTGGCGCACGCGAACGGGAACAACCGCACGTTGCGCCGCTAAATGTTGCCGAACTGCTTTGGTATCGCGGCTTGTTAGGCCGCCGTTTTGTCAACGAAGAAAGCGGCCCGCAAGAAGTGTTTTACATCCCAGCGGACTTATTGCCGTTTTTGCCAACGACTGCGCCAGTAGAAACGCAAAAGCCATTGCGCGAACGCCCAGGGCAAAAGATAGAGCCGCCCCCACGAGACACCATCAAGCGCGGTTCCTCTGCGCTTGTCGATGATGCTTGCACCTTGCTAGCGTATCTACGGATTGTTAACGCAGATCAGAAAGACGCCCCAACCTATTCGCAGGCCAGTGATGTGCTCAAGCCTTATCTCCAAGTGCCGGAGGCATCGGCCTTGCTGTGGCGGTTACTCATTGAATTAGGCTTTATTACCAAAGATCGCCGGGTGAATGCGCGCATCTTGCCGCGCTTTCTGCACAACAAGCGTGGGCGGCAGCTCAAACTGCTTACAGAAACTTGGCGGGGTTCCACGCAAATCAAAGATGTGCTGCATGTGCCTACGCTTGAATTTGAGACTGCTGTTGCTCATCAACTTGCAGAAGATCGTGCCCGCCAAGCCATTCTGATGCACTTGAATGACATTCCCGGCCGGGAGTGGACAAATCTAGAAACCTTCATTGCCCACGTTCGCAAATTGACCCCAGACTTTCAGCGCCCAAATGGCGACTATAAAAGTTGGTATGTAAAAAGCAAAAAAACTGGGCGTTATTTACGCGGCTATGAACATTGGCGCGACGTAGACGGCGCTTATATTGCCTACCTCATTTGCGGCCCGCTCCACTGGCTAGGCATGACAGACTATGCCACGCGCTCTGCCACCGATGATGCACCAATGGCGTTTCGTTTGACGCAAATGTATGGCGCGTTGGCTGGCCGTGTGAATTGGTTTATTGCAGAGCGCCAACACGCATTACAGCTCAACGATGCTGGCGAAGTGCTGGCTAGCCGGGCAACAAACCGTGAAATCCGCTACCAACTGGCCCGCATTACAGAATGGTTGCCAACGCAAACCACAGGCGTTTATCGCTATCGGCTTTCTGTCAAAGGGATCAAGCGCGCGGCACGGCAGCAAATACAGGCCAATCAGATTCTAGGCTTTTTAGAAAAACACGCGCGTGAGGAATTGCCAGATTACGTGCGCAACGCCTTAGTGCGCTGGGAGACGGTTGGGCCTACGGGGCAGATCAAGCTGCGGCCGGTGTTGCGCGTGGCCGATGCGCAAATTCTAGACGCGTTACGTGCCAATCCAAACACCCGTTTATACCTTGGCGAAACGTTAGGCGAACTTGCGATTGAAGTGCAACCCGACTACGTTGAAGCACTGCAACAAGCGGCATTTCAATTGGGTTTCTTTTTAGATATTGAAAACGAAGCCGGATAAGGATACAATTCTACAGCTACGGTAAATGCGGGCGTGGCGGAATTGGCAGACGCAACGGACTTAAAATCCGTCGGAGAAA
>JAHDBW010000216.1 GCA_020630175.1 Anaerolineales bacterium | reverse complement strand
GAAACCGAACGCGCAATCCAAGCGTTGATTGCCGAAGAGTTTGACAGTCAATAAATAGAAAAGGGGAGGCACTACTTAGTGTCCCCCCTTTTTTGAATCTAAGGAAAGAAATCAGCGAATTATTTGCTGTTACCAAAAATACGCGCTTCTAAAGAGCGGACGACCCGTCTCAGCACAGATTTGACCCGTGCCCAACGGTAATACAGATTGCGTTGCGCTTCTTGCCTGCGGGTTGGTGGTGCTGGCGGTGGTACATCCCACTTCAAAACGCCTGCGCCCCACGTTAGCCCAGCCCCAAATGCAACCAGCATCAACGTTTGGTTTTGCTTAATCTGGCCTTTGTTGATGGCTTCACAAATTGCAATCGGAATTGAGGCTGCCGACGTGTTGCCATAATTTTCTAGCGTGACAACAACCTTCTCTGGCGCAAGTTTTAGCTTTTTACTAGCAGCATCGATAATGCGTTTATTGGCCTGATGTGGCACAAAGATATCAATATCGTCCATTTCTAGGCCAGAACGACGCACCGCTTCTTGACAAGCAGACGCCATCACCCGCGTTGCAAAGCGAAAGACTTCACGCCCGTTCATTTTGACATAGTGTTGATTTTCCACCACGGTCTTTGTTGTTGCCGGCATCGCTGAACCACCGGCAGGCAAAATCAATGAAGGCCCGCCAGAACCGTCTGAACGCAGGAATGAGTTCATAAACCCACCCGGTTCAGAGCGCGCTTGTAAAACAAATGCACCAGCGCCATCACCAAACAAGATACAAGTGCCACGATCGCTCCAATCCATTAGTTTGGTAAGCGCTTCGGAGCCAATGACTAATGCGGTTGTAATATCGCCAGTCTTGATGGAATTGGCCGCTTGCGACAGGCCGTAGATAAATGAGGTGCAGGCCGCTAATAAGTCATACGCGCCAGCATTTTTTGCGCCCAACGCATCTTGCACAATACACGCCGTGGAGGGAAAAAGGTGCTCTGGTGATGATGTCCCCACGATGATGAGGTCAACATCAGCCGGAGACACGTTCGCTTTGGCGAGTGCCCGCCGCGCGGCTTCAATCGCAAACGTAGACGTTGACTCGTGCTCACTTGCCACCCGACGTTGCTTGATGCCTGTGCGCGTTTGAATCCATTCATCACTTGTCTCAACAAGCTTTGAGATATCATCATTTGTGACGATCTTTTCTGGTACATACATCCCCCAGCCAACAACGTGGGCATATCTAGGGGCATTAGAAGCAGACGGGGCTACAAGCGCTAACTCTTTACTCATGGAAAAAACGCGAGCCCCTTTCAGGGCTCGAAATAGGATCTAACACTAGGCTAGCTGCAACTAAAGCAGTGCTGCCAGCAGCACCGCAGTTATCACGCAGCGCTGTGAACAATAACCCGCAAGAGGGAATATTAGTTACGGTCTTCGCCGGAGCAAATTGAAGAAATTCGCTAATCTTAATCGGAGACTTAACCGACGCCAGATGGATGCGGGCTGTTCTGTCGGTAGAACTTCGGGCAGATCTGGGCTATAGCGTGCCGCACCATACAACTCTAAAATACGCATGGCTTCCGCGCGTACTGGGGCTAACCACCGCCCAAAGTAGCGATGCTCAGCCAACCCAGACACGCTTGCATCTAGATTTTTAGCAAATTCAACTGGCGTGTCACTCTGTGAAACTGGCACCCCACCACGCCGCGCTAGCGTTCGCAAGGCAGCGTACACCCGTTGCAAGCGTGGGAAATCCACTGGTTCTGGCAGAACTGGCGCTGCGTCGACAGGCTTGCGCAAGAAGCGCCACCATATGCCAAAGGCTGCCGCTGCCAAAAAGAATAAGACTCCAAAGAGGATTGCAATCCGCGCCAACCCAGACAGCCCTTCGTCTACAACCGCACCGTCTAGCGTGCCATCTGGCCCGGGAACCGGGTTCAACGGATCAGGCGTTGGCGTGCTCCCAATTTCTGGTGTGGCTAGCGCATTTTCAACGGCTTCAGTGCCTTCTGGTGCAGCTTCACCCTCTAAGCCCGGCTCAGGCGTTGCCGTCACCTCAGCTTCAGGGAAATTGCTCTCGCCGTTTGCGGGGCCACCACCGGTCGGTTCAAATTCAACCCAACCAGCGCCAGGAAAATACACTTCCGCCCACGAGTGCGCGCGATCTGCAGTAATAATAATCTCGTTAGTATCCGGGTTGACTTCACCCGGCAAGTATCCCCCGACTAAGCGCGCCGGAATCCCAACCGACCGTGCCAGCACCACAAAAGAGCTAGCGTAATAGTCACAGTAGCCGCGCTTTAGATCAAACAAGAAATAATCAGCAATGTCTACCCCGGCTGGCGGTGGCGGCAAATCTAACGTGTACTCATAGGCCTTGACGTACGCTTCAATCGCCCGCGCTTTGTCATATGGGCTATCTAGCCCTGCCGTAATTTCTAAGGCAAGATCGCGCGTCCGTTGGGTAACCGTGTCTGGCTCTTGTAAATAGCGAGTTGCAATCTCAGCTGGATAATTTTCGCCAGCCTGCCGCAGTGTTTCTGGGGTGTGCGCACGCAGTTGGGAGGTGGCTTCATATGCATTGGTATCGGTGTAGGCCGCAAACGGATCAGCGCCAGAACGCCAAGCACGCGTAATGCTCTGATCGATGCTCACCAACTCACCGCTGAAATAGACTGGGCCAGCGCCAGCGCGCGCCAATTGAACCGTCTGCGATACCAAGCGGCTCTGATTGTCTAGATCGGTTAGTTGCGCAAACGCATTGTAGGCATCGCTTTCAATTGCGCTAGTTTCCCAGCCGCGGCCAATGTAAATATCATAAGTAGAACTGCGCCAGTAGTAGCGGCCATCTGTAGGCGCCGGATCATTGACAATGACAGACATCACAACTTCATCACCCAACTCTGGTCCGGCGCCAATCAACTGCTGTTGCGGCAAACCAGGGGCGGCCACTTCATCAAACAGGGCATTTGAATCTTCAAAGCTCTGTTGCGCAGGCGATTCTGGGGTTGGCCCGTTTGGATCAGTGCCTTGCTCAGACAGGACAAACGGCGTGGCCGTTGGCGCTGGGGTTGGCGTTAACGTCGGCGTATTTGTCGGCGTGGGGGTGTTCGTGGGCGTACTCGTTGGGGTTGCCGTGGCCGTAGGGGTGCTGGTTGGCGTATTTGTCGGCGTGACATCAATGCCGCCACCGGCCTGAATAGTTGCCAATGCTGCTTCTTCCCCAAGCTCAGCTAATTGCGCCGGCAAAGGGGTTGCGGTAACTTGGCGTGGCGTTTGGTCAATGCCCAGAGCGTCTGCAAGTAAGCGTTGCGGATCTAAACTGTTGATCCACTCCTGAACAGGGGATGAAATCCGTTCAAGCTGTAGTTCTGGCAAAAACGAGGCCATCCCCACAATCGCAATCCCAATAATCACTGCATAAAGCGACAGTTCCCAACCCACCTTTTTAAGACCAGTCCCCGCCTCTTCCCAGCGCCGCGCCTGCCAATCGAAGCGCACCACTGTGACAAGTGCCAACATGGCAGCCATGTAAATAATAAGATGGACAGTGACATCATCCGTAAAAGAAAGCGTCACCAATAGCAACATGCCGCCGGGCAATAGCGCCAGAAATGGCCGTCCTAAACGGCGCACAATCCAACTGCCCCAGACCACAATCACCCAGAGCGTTAAGCCCCACGCAATCGCAATCGCGACCTCATCAGCAATTGGTTTTTCGGTGGTGATGGGCAACATCCGCAAAAACCAAGACATAAAGCGTAATAATGGCAAGCCAACGCCAATGGCTAGCTCGCGAAATGCAAACAGCGCCGCTTCAGAATCCGGCACCACGCCATTGAAATACCAGACATATGCTTCACGCACCATTGAAGGAATCATCAATGGCAAGCGGAACAGCAGACCTGTTAATCCAGACACCCGCAACAGCACCGCAAACAACCCCGTGATGCTGGCAATAATTGGCGCAGAGAACAAGTTGAACTCTAAAGACGCGATCAACCACCCAATCAGCACTGCTAAGAAAATAATCGGGCCAAAGCTTGCATCTGCAACGCGTGGCACAACGGCGGCAATCCCCCGTTGCAAGGCAAAGGCGGCAATAAATAACAGCAACAGCATCATCCACCGCCGCACTTGGGCTTCGGTGATGAAGGGCCGTTTTAGCGCCGGACTAACGCCAGAAGTGGAAGAGGCCGCCGCCATTACGCAGCACCGCCAGCATTTACAGTTTGTAACTGTGACTCAATAAAATCAGGCGAGATGCGGTGATGTACCGCCCCCAGATTACTTAACATCATAGGCAGTTGGGTTTCTAAATAAGGCGCAAACTCCAACGCTGGATATTGCGCCAAATCTGGTTGCACAACGGTCAGGCTGGCTTTGCGTTTTTGCAACATCACTAGCTTGGCGATCCAGTCTTCGGTGGGGTTTGCGGTCACAACAATGACTGTACCTGTCAAATCTGGCCGCTTGCTAACACGCTGTAAAAGCGAGTCTAGGGTGACTTCGCCCGGCTGCACTAGCGCCAGTTCACGTGAAAGTTTTAGAAGATGGGCTTGCGAGCGCTGCGGCGAGACCACTTGCTCACCTTCAGCACCGTGCAGGATTAGGCCGACAGCATAGCGCTCGCGGATGGCACGTTCAATCAACGACATGGCCAAGGTAACCGCGTGTTCTAGCGCGCTATTTTCACCTTCGCCACGCTGCCATTGTTGATCCATATCAAGCACGACCCACCAGTTGTCGGCGGCAATCCGCTCAAACGTACGGACCATCAATTTACGTTGTTTAGCAGAAGACGGCCAGTGAATACGGCGTTGCCCATCTTGGGGCATGTATTCACGCAAGCCGATTGGCGTGTTGCTTTGCTCTAACGCCATTGGCGAACGATGCCGCCCCGCGCGGCGGCCGTTCGCAATTTCTAAATGATCAATGCTAATTTGGGGCGGCAACACAATCACAGGCGAGGATTGCGTGTAGTATTGCGTGAGGGTATAAACGCCGAGCGGGTCGCCGGTGACCACCTCATAGTTGCCCAAGAAGTATTCACCGCGCTGTGAAAACGCGCCTTGTGAGCGCCAACGCTTTGATTTTCGCATGCCAACAGCGGTCAGTGCGCCAGCGTTATAACCGGGCACGTCTGAAAGATCGAGTGCTTCAAGCCACAGGCACGGCACAATGGCATTGTTTGCAAGCTCAAAAGTTTCGCGAAATGGCTCCCCAACACGGGTGTAGCCAACTGGCGAAATACGTTGTAAGCGCAAGAACCAGCCCAATAAGCGCACCCACAGCCAACAGGCTAGCAGCGCGCCACCAAGGCCAACTAATAGAATTGACCAACCACGAAACGGCAGGAACAATTGCAATAAAAACAGTGCGACCACTGTAACTGGCAACAGCCGAACGTTATTGTAAAGCGATGTTTTAGGGCGTGGGGCAGATTGTAGAGTCAACTGGAGTCAAGTCATAAAAACGTTACGCAACAGTGCGTAACCGGCTTCACCGACGGTATGCCGCCAGCCACTCCAGTATAAGCCGATTATGGGTAGATTGTGCAGGTGTTCAGCAAAAACTCACGAAGAAAGGTTGTCAGCACAGCAGCAGGTGTTGTTGCGTTGCTTAAACGCATTGCGCAGACCGAAGTCTGCGCAATTTTATAAAGTCAGGGTGTAATAATGCTTACTTATGAAACCCAGCTCACTGCTTTTTCCATTGGAAACGCACGCAAGTGGTCACAACCGTTGCTCACCAAAAATTCAATGTAATCACCCATATTGAGGATTGTTTTGAATTTATCATCTACCTTTGGGGCGGCATCACGCGTTTCACGATAGTTAGCAGTGAAGAATTGCGCAGCACGCAGTTTTTCATTCACTTCAATAGACCGCAAGTTGCGATCTTGTAAATGTTGGCGATAGTGATAGAGAGCAATTTGATCTGACATAGTAATTCCGAATGAATGTTTGGATTATATGTTCTATTTTAGAAAATATTTTCTACACTGTCAAGAAGATTTGTTCTATAGTTTATAGTGAACCGTAATTGGTTGTTCTGTCGCTGCCCCAGCATAAGAATACTTTTCCACACCTGTGGATAACATCTATTGCTTGCGATGCGTTACCCAAATCATTCATTCTCAAAACACAGTAATTCGATAATGTAAGGACTGCCACTATTGTCGCGTCTAAGCTTCGTTGAAAATAGAA
>JAHDBW010000500.1 GCA_020630175.1 Anaerolineales bacterium | reverse complement strand
TTAGCCCCACGCGGTTAGGATGTTCCAGTAGCTGGCAACGCGGCGCTTGAACACAGCACCATCAATCCGGCGGCGTACCACGTCTTTTAGCGTCCGTAGTGACCAGTAGGCCAGCCCGGCAACGGTAATTAGCTTGAGCAAGATAAAGGTCGCCCAGCCATAATTTTTACGATAGTAATACGCCTGACTGCGGGCAAATAGCGTTGAGCTACGTTCTGGGTTTTTGCTGGTGGAGTGCCCGCCAATGTGCATGATGGTGGCAGATGGCGTGTACCAAATTTCCCAGCCAGCCTTGGCCACGCGATAGCACCAGTCGGTCTCTTCAAAATACAGAGCGTAGCGTTCGTCCATGCCGCCCAGCGTTTCCCACACTTCACGCCGTAGTAACAATGCTGCCCCTAGAATGTGTTCTGCCGGACGCGTTTCTTGATAAGCGCTGGCAGGCCACCGGCCATTGTCTTCTGAGTCTAGGTCTACAAATTTATTGAAGAACCCATAAAACGCTTGCTTGATGCTGGGAAAGCGAAAGGTATTGTGTTGCAACGTATCGTCTGGATTGACAACGTGTGGGGCGATCATGCCGGCTTTGGGGTTGGCGTCTGCGAATGAAACTAAGCCTGCCAACGCGCCAGCGCGCACTTCGGTATCTGGATTGAGCATGAACAAGTAACGGCCAGCCGCTTTGGCAAAGCCGATGTTATTGCCTTTTGCAAAGCCAACGTTGCCATGCCCCGTGAGCAAGGTTGCCCAGTCATAGCTGCGCACAATCTGCAACGTGGTATCTGTCGAGCCGTTGTCGATGACGAGCACTTCCATTGCGGAGCTATCGCGCTCCGCCGCTAGCGACGCTAAACACGCATTAATCACGCTAGCTGAGTTATAGGTGACGATAATCACTGAGATGTCGACCGTTGAATTCATAGATGGGAAATTATAATCGAATCGAATGCGTATGGTGTAATGCGTATTTGGCCTTGAAAATTACTAAGATATCGCTGCACCCAAGCTATAGAATTT
>JAHDBW010000215.1 GCA_020630175.1 Anaerolineales bacterium | reverse complement strand
TATACGGGGCTGCACCAGGTGCATATGCTGTTTATGCTGTGCTGTTTGCACTGCTCATGGCAAATATAGCAACGGTCGTTGTAAAACGTAAAGAGGCGTTGGCGCGCTAAAGACAAGTTATCAAACCAAATATGAGCCATCCCGAATCTTGGCTCAAAATAAAAATGGCTTCTCAAATGAGAGGCCATTTTTGTTCTGAAAACTCAAATAAAGACTAATTTTGTTGATGCTTCACAGCGATTTACCACCAAATCAAGAAGTTTGGAGTGGGCTCCCTCCTTCGCAAGACGTAATTCATAAATTACATGTTGGATTGTTTATTTAATGGTTCGTTCGCAGTATTTCACGAATGTGGCGTTACAGAGACTAGTGTAGGCTGAATTTGAAAAAATGCTTTTGAAGTTCTATTCGATTTGCAGCTATTAAAATTCACTGAAGAATAGTATTGGGACTTTTGGGTGGTTACAAAAAAGTGGCCACTTGAGTAGAAATTGCTACTAAGGTAAATTTCAATTAGTTAGCTTGAGTTGACGATCTTATTAGGAGGTAATGCTTACTAATTTCTGGTGATGAGGAAGATAAGAGTGCTTATTGTTAATAGTGAAGCTATTGCACTAGCTGGTTTAACGTCTATTTTTCAGGGAAATGAAAAATTTGATGTGATCGGTAAAGCCGAAAATGGGTCAGATGCAATCTTATTAGCGAAGGAATCTCTACCCGATTTAGCATTAGTTGCACTAAATTTACCTAAACAGATGGATGGTTACATGACAGCTCGCCGACTGACAAGTTTTTTTCCAACTGTAAAAATTTTGTTAATCGGTAAGCGCTCGGAGCATAGCTTAAGCCGCGCCTATCTGTCTTTTGCGTGTGGGGCGATACTAAATGATAGCCCTACAGCGGAATTATTGGCTGCTGCTCAAATTGTTGCCCAAGGTCATGTTTTTATTAGCAATGATGCTGTTTCGATATTTCGTAAAGAGATTGATTCCCACTATAAAAAAAGCCAAGCGCTGCATCCAGACATCAACGAATTGTTGACTGCCCGTGAGAAGGAAATTGCTGGTTTTGTTGCCAAAGGACTCAACAACCGACAAATCTCAGAACGATTAAATCTCAGTTTAGGAACTGTGCGCAATTATGTCAGCACGATTATTTCTAAAACACAAATGGAAGATCGCACGCAATTTGCGATTTGGGCAATTACCAATGTGCGTCAATTCTAAGCGGTTTGCTTTGCATCATAGTTTTCCTGAGCAGACTGTACATCTTCAAAATTTTCACGTACCCAGACCCCCATCGATTTGATAAGGTCAGCCAGCGGTACACTTAACTCCGTAAAGTGATACTCTACATTTAGGGGTTTATCTGATACGACCACGCGTTCTAGAAATCCGTTGCGCTCCAGCTTCTTTAATGTCTGGGACAGCATTTTTTGTGAAATCCCATCAATTTCACGTAATAAGGCATTGTGCCGATTTATCCCTCTCGTGATCGCCGAAAAGACAAGCATTGTCCACTTATCTGCGATGAGTTCCAAAAGATTTCGCGATGGACATTTTGCATTCAGAATGTTTGGTGGATATTTTGTCATAATTTAGTGAACCTCTTAGCCACTTTTAAGTGGCCTCTTGCAAAGATAATACTGCAACAGTAGCCTATAGACTACTCAAATTATATCTATGCGCGTGTTGATGGGGTGTGAGATTTTCATACATTCTTTGTAAATACGTGCGATCTTAATGCGAAGGCGGTATCACTTTGTTCAAAAACAACGAAATTTACTTGATCTTTGGGTCTACCGGCGTGACGGGTTCTACGCTGATAAAACAATTGGCTCAACGCGCACCACATGCTGAAATTCGAGCTGTAACACGTAACCCAGCGAGTAGAAATGCGAAATGGCTTCAACAAATAGCGCCTAATGTGCGCCTAGTGCAATTAGATCTTTTAAAGTCGCAGCTAAATGTTGAAGTATTACATGGTGTGACGCGTGTCTATGCGTTACCTCCGTTCTTGCCAAAATTGATGGTAGAGTGGCACCAAAGACTAAGTGAACTGTTGCAGACATATGCCAATGTCAACTATCTAGTCAAGCATTCGGTGATTGGTGCTCGTGAACTAGTAAATGAAGATACACCAAGTAGCATACCAACAATGCATGGCACTGGGGAGCAGTTGTTGGATGTGTCGCAGTGGCACTTTACAAGTCTAAGACCCACAATATTTGCGCAACATTTTATTTCTAATAAAGCAATATTCAAACCAACTGAAAGTGAATTTTTTTTGCCGATTGGAGAAGCAAAGGTTGCATTTATTGATGCACGTAACATTGGTGAGGTAGCTGCGAAACTATTGGCATCTCCAAATCCTAAGCGGCATGCAGACAAGGCCTATACGTTAACTGGTCCTGTGGGCGTCACCCTCGACGATATTAGGGTCGCATTATCAAATGCTACGCGCCAAGAAGTCAATCCAAAACCAATTTCAGATGAGGCGTTTGTTCAACGCTTGCATGACAATGGGTTGTCACCGGCACTCATCGCAGTATATCAAGAGGCGCGTGAAGGCTGGTTCTCCGAACCAAGCCCCGATTTTTATAACCTAATGGGTTATCGAGCTAATACGTTTTTCGAATTTGCACAATTATCAGCGCCATATTTTCTTGGTGGGAATGTTTCAATTGACTAAGCCGCTTATAAAAATATTTCTCGCTTACTTGATAACGATTGCAAATCGACCTCTCTCCTCACTGCATCTGACTTCCATTGCCGATAGTGGTAAGCACGGCTGACATTACTACTTTTATATCGCCAAAGCAGCTTTTGCTTATATAGCTGATAAAGGCAAGCATTTGCATACGACACTGACACAACCATTTGTTGAGCAACTAGGAACTTATCGGCACCTTGTGGCGATCCACATAAATCAAATATCTTGCTCAACTGTGGCGTGGTGCCAACTATAAGTTGCTTACCTTCGACTTCCAATATCATTGGCGGCACTGCTTCTGAATGCAGCGAAAGTTTAGTCAGAAATGTAATCTGGGTTGTCTGATTAGCTTGAAGCACGATTCCTTTATATTGGTTTGCATTGGCAATATTCCTTTTTACCAATTCAAAAATGCAGACTTGCCAAGCACCAAATGACAGTTCCCAATTAGCAGGCAGCTTAATCACTAGTGCATTAAGGCTTGGTAGACATACAAGCTGTTCCCACAGTCGTTGATATAACGTCTCACCCAATTTTTCACCAATAAACGTAGTACTTTGATTTTCTGACACATGGTAGATAGTAGGTGGCAAGTGTCATAGAGTGCTTCTGTTTTCTTCATGCATTTCTACTAAAAATATTAAATGTGCATAGATTTCCCAGGTTTTGACGGACAAATGCTTGTGATTTCATTGAGAAAGTGATTATCGATGTCAGTCACTTTCCTACCATTTGCTAAATGAATCACTTGAAGTTCAGGGGGTACTCTAGGGTTAGGTGACAGGGGGCGGTCCCCTAAAATTCTAACAACTGGAGTGTAACATATGCCTTACATAAACTTTCATAAACGCTTAGCTAACAATATTCCTTTGTTGGTTATTTGCGTAACACTGTCATTATTCTTCCAAACAACACCGCATCGGGCGCTGTATGCAGCGAGCAATACGTTGACGGTCAACGTCTTTCAAGACTCAGATGTAGATGCTACCTACGATGGAACTGAAAGCGGGATAGATGGTGTGACCGTAAATCTGTTTGACCCAGATGACTCGGTACTTACACCTTGTGCAACTACTGTCACAGCCGGTGGGGGGATTGCAACGTTTACAAGCGCGGCAACCTCAGCGTGTACTGGTGATTTACTACGTCTTGAAGTGGATACAACAACGTATCCAGTTGGGCTTCAAGTCGGCCCCGTCAATGCTAATGACGATGATAGCAATACCAGCACGCCTAGCTATGCTGACGCAGCCGCAGACGCAAGCGCAGTGACACAGCTAGTGGATTTGAGCGCGAGTGCCGTGACGCTAAATGTTGCGGCTGTAGACCCGACAACATACACGTGCGATGCATCCAACGCATATGCCATGACGACCTGTTTTGTAAACGGTGATGCAACTCACGCCGATGCAACCAATGCCCTAAAGACGATGGATACTCTGGTTGGGTTTCCATATACAGTTCAGGGTAGTGCATTTGAAGTGGAAAGGGGGGCACAAAGTTGGACCGTTGCGAATGGTATGGTTACTGAACCTGATCATTTAGCAACAGCCGAACAAACTGGTGCGATTTGGGGGCTTGCGTGGTCGCAGCAAACAGAGACTGTGTACTCAGCTGCATTCTTGAAGCGCTACGTAGGCTTAGGCCCGTTAGGTGCGGGCGGGATCTACTCTGTAGATTTTAGTACGGGGACGCCTGTTGCAGCTCAATATTTGGACGTTGCTGCCGGTGGTGGCTTAGGTCTTAACGTAGGGCAAGCGACTATCCCTACTAATGCAGCTCGAAATTTAGCAACAGATTTGCCTGACCCTGCTTGGGATATTGATATATATCCGCTGATTTTTAGTGCTGGGCTAGGTGACCTAGATCTTGTGACAGATGAAGCACTTGATCAGACCGTTGATGGCTGGATTGATCGTGAGTCAATTTTGCTGGTCAATCTGTTTGAGAAAAAAGTGCATCTGATCGATACGCAAACCAAAGCACTTGTACTGACATATGACATCCCTGCGCCGGGCAATGCAGCGGTGTTGGATCAAGACGGTGCTGCAACCGCAGCTTGTTCAGATGGCGAACATCGTCCGTTTGCCGTTGATTATCGTAATGGCAGTATGTTTGTTGGGATGGTCTGTGATGGGTCTACCTTGGCAGACATTGATACTGTTCAAGCAAATTCAGAATTGGAATTGATCGTTTACGAATACGATCTCACAACTGACGCTGGGGCGGCAACAATTCCAGCAGCCCCAACAGTAAATCCGGTGCAAGTATTGCGCTCATCATTAGATTATCGCAAAGGCGCAGCCACCAATAATGGGATCTGCTATGACGACAATTACTGGATGCCATGGCGCAGTACCGATGTGCCGTCTCATCGACCGCATCCACGCCGTAATTGTTGGGCAACGCCAGTCCTCGTTGATATTGACTTTACTGACGATGACAATATGGTCTTGGCATTTTCAGATCGTATGAGCCACCAATGGGGCTATCGGAATCGTGGCTTAGATACTGACGACACTACAGCATATTCTAACGATACAAGCGGTGATTTGCTGCTTGCCTGTAAAGATGCAAGTGGTGATTGGGCAATGGAAAACGCAGGTGTCTGTGGAACAGGTGCGAATCAACTTACTTCAGGTGGAACAACAACCAATGAAGGACCAGGTGGTGGAGAGTTCTTCTATGGAGAGACTTGGGGGCCACATGAAGAAACAGCGAACGCGGGGGTAGCGGTGTTGCCGGGTAGTAATGAGATTATTGCCGCCGGCATGGATCCATTCAACAATTTGGTGAGTTACGCTGGTGGTATTAACTGGCATAGCACGATTGATGGCACACCTAGAGATCCGGGCTATATGTTGTATGCATCCCCGTTGACGAACGGTGATGTTTCTATGGAAGGAACGTTTGGTAAGTCTGGCGGTCTTGGTGATGTTGATCTTATGTGTCCACAAATGCCTATTCAAATTGGCGACTATGTGTGGCTGGACGTAGACATTGATGGGATTCAAGACCCCGATGAATTGCCACTAGCTGGCGTGACAGTCTATCTGGAACTGCCGTCAGGTGCTGTTATTTCCACAACAACAGATGCAAATGGGCACTATTACTTTGACGTTAGTCGTAATCAGTCCTATACACTTGGCTTTGACGTCTCAACAACCACGACCGGACTGCCGGGTGGAGCAACTGTTGCTGACTTAGTTCCAACGGTGAGTAATAGTGGTGATAGCACAGATCTGAACGATAGTGATCTATCAGGTACATTGACGGTGAATGATGAAGCTCTGCCTGCCATTAGCTATACAACAGCAATTGGAGGCGCTAGTGATCACACCTTAGATGCAGGGTTTAGTACAGAAGAACCCTCGCCAACCCCAACGCCAACAAATACGCTAGAACCGACTCCAACCGATACGCCAGAGCCAACGCCAACAAATACGCCTGTACCACCAGCACCAAGCGACTTCGACCTTGCGCTAGACAAAGTCTTGACCAGCGCTGGTCCATTTGCCGCAGGCGATG
>JAHDBW010000214.1 GCA_020630175.1 Anaerolineales bacterium | reverse complement strand
TATCCATTGGCCTTGAACCAATGCACACCATCCCGTACGCTTTCTTCTGTGGCACGAAAGCTGACACCGAGTTCGCGTTCAGCTTTAGCAGAAGAAATACTGACACCATCATTAAGGGTTTTTACCATTACGCGGGTGACAAGTGGGTCATTACCAGTAATTTTTGTGACTATTTCAGACACAATTGCATAGATCCAAATCATGAAGAATGAAATTGTGATGCGTGGCGGGTTGACATCACCAGCTTTCGCGGCAAATTTTGTGATGTCCGCAACATGGACATTATGCCCTGCAACGCAGTAGCGCGCGCCGTGCTGGCCTTGTTCAACAGCATTCACCATAACCGTGGCAACCTCGCGTACGTCTACGTAGCTGATGGTGCCGGGAGGTGAAGCTGGTAGCTTACCCTGAAGCACTTGGATGATCATTTCCCCCATTCCAGTTGGGCCATTGTCGCCTGGGCCAAGGATGGCACCGGGCAGAATGAGTACAACGCGCATGTCTGGATTTTGCGGCAACCAAGCGTTGATTGCTTCTTCAGCGCGAATTTTGCTTTGAAAATAGCGGTTGGGCGTGGCGTGGTTGTAGCCTGAGGTTTCGTCGGACAAACTGCCGTCGGCGTTTGCCCCAATCACGCCGCTTGAACTAACGTAAATGACTGTTTTTACGCCTTGCGCTTTGGCGGCTTCTAGTAAAGCAATAGTGCCGTCTACATTGACTTTTTGCAGCATATCTTCGGCTCTGTCATCCAAGCCCATATATTCTTTGAAGTAAGCGGCCACGTGAAAGAGAACGTCACAATCGGCTAATTCTGGTGTAAAGCCAGCAATATCTAACATGTCGCCTTCGACGATTTCTGCGGCGGTACTACCGAGCACTTTTCGACCTTTTTCCGTGCTGCGTGCCATTGCTTTGACGGAATATCCGTTGTCTAACAGTTGGGTTACTAATGTGCTGCCTAAAAAGCCTGTGCTGCCAGTTACAAATGCTTTCATTGTTACTTCTTCCTTTTGTGTTCTATACTTGGTTTATTGTGATGAATAGTCTTGTAAAAAATAAAAAACATGAATATTTATCATATTTATAAACAAGTATACAAGTAAAATTTACAATTGACCATCATATATGCGCCGTTATCCAAAACAAGCCCGAAGCAAAGCCAAAGTTAGTGCCATCGTAGAGAGTGCAACAGCCCATCTGCGTGATAACGGCTATGACGCGTTAAGCACTGCTGATGTTGCCAAAGATGCAGGCGTCTCGGTTGGGACGTTGTATCAATTTTTTGATAACAAAGATGACTTGATGCACGCCATTGCTGAGAACCACATTGAAGAAATGCTGGACTTTCGGGAGATGCTGTTTGGGCCAGACGCGATTTATGTGCCAGCAGAAATTTTGATCGGACGCGCTATTGATTGGCTCGTTGCGCATAATGCAGCGCACCCGACATATGAACAGATTTTTTGTGGATCTTGGAGTGACCCGGCATTGATGGAGATGCAACAGCAGGGGTTAGGCGGAATTGTTAGCGGGTTGGCGCTGATTGTGGCGCATCACGCACCGCACCTAGCAGAGGATGAGGTTCAGACTGGCGCGACATTGTTGGTCTATACAACGAAGACCATGTTTTCCTTACTGGCTGATTCGCCAGCGGAAATGCATCCACGCATTATTACAGAGACGAAGCGCATGATGTTGATGTACTTCAATACGCTAATTGCGGCATAGGTTGTGCAGGCTTAGATGACTTTATCGCCAACAGGGATCGTAAAGTAAAAGGTGCTGCCTTCGCCCAGTGCGCTTTCAAACCACGTGCGCCCGCCCTGTAGTTCCACCAGGCTTTTGACAATGTTTAGCCCTAAGCCGGTGCCCACCACTGACCGCACGTCGCGGTCTTCTGAGCGGAAGAATTTTTCAAACAGTTTGCGTTGATCTTCTTCTGAAATCCCAATGCCGTTGTCTTTAACAGCAATCAGCAGCACTTCACTGGCACCGTTTGGGTCCCATTTATTTTCAGCTTTTTTGACAGATAAATAAATTTCGCCGCCTTGCGGGGTGTATTTGTGGGCATTGCTGACCATGTTTGTTAGCACTTGCGTGTGCCGGACGTGATCCCCCCAAATGTGCGGCATGTTGGGTTCAATATCTACGTGCAGAGTTTGCTGTTTCTCATCGACTTGCCCCTGAATGCTGCGGGTTACATCGTCCACAATCATTTTGAAGTCAAAGATCGCTTGGTCAAGGCGCAGGCGACCGGTTTCGATGCGGGCAATATCTGCGAGATCAGAGACCAAGGTTGCCATGCGTTCGATGTTGTTACGAATGGTGCCCAAAAAATTGAGCTGTGGATCGGTCAGCGCGCCGACCATGCCTTGGCTGAGCATATCGGTATAGCCTTTGATCGAGGTCATTGGCGTGCGCAGTTCGTGCGAAATAAATGAGATGAACTCACTCTTGGCAAGGTTGGCTTCTTGGATTCCCTGATAAAGGTGTGCATTTTCTATGGCGACACCAGTATGGTCCATGAGTTGATTGAGGAAGGCGATGCGTTCAGCTGAGAAGGTATCGGGCTGCATGCTTTCTAGCAACAGCACGCCGCGGACTTGTTCATCACGCAAAATTGGCAGACACGTTTGCGCCCGACTGTTAGATAAATACCCAGTTTTGCCCGTAATTGCGCCGTGGGCGCTGGCCTGTTGGGCTTCACGCATTGAAATGGTGCGCGCCACTAGCGGGTGCGATGTGAAGTTTTCGGGTTTGATCTGATGAATAGTAGAGCTTTCAGGATAGCCGCTAAATTCTAGCTGCTGGAGTGCGATGCCATCTACAAGTGCCAATGCACCGGCAGTTGCGCCACTAGCGCCCACGCTTTGATCTAACGCAATTTGCAGAATCCGTTGTAAATCTAACCCCGTATTGAGCTGCCGATCGATGGCTTGCAGCAGTGAGAGCTCTTCTAGGCGTGCAGCCAGCTTTTGGTCAGTTTGCGTAAAGAGCCGCGCGTTTTCAAGCGACATTGCCGCTTGGCTGGTAAAGGCCATCAAGAGGGTTTCATCTTCAGCCGTGAAGCGCCGCGTATCGCGTACGTCGGCCACGGCTAGCATGCCTACGGTTCGTTCCCCAAGGCGCATGGTGGTCATCATCAGGCTGCCGATGGGGGTATCGATGGCTGCGCTTTCTGGCAGAATTTGCTGGGCTTCGTCTCCGCTCCAGATGAGCGGGCGGTCGGCGCTGGCGAGTTTATCAAATGGGGCGATGTTGATTTGATACTGCTTGCCGCACAGGGCTTGCAGTAAGTCGGTTGCGCCTTGGCAGTCATAGCAGTTGTCGAGCGTGTTGGCTAGATAGAGCACGCTATGTTCAACATCTAACAGCTTAGCGGCCGTTTTGACGATTGTATTGGCGAGCTGGTCTAGCTCAAGCGATTCGCTGAGGGCATGGCCAACGTCGTTTAACAGCCGCAGTTGGCGGGCGTTATTTTCTGTTTCTTCATATAAACGGGCTTTTTCTAGCGCCGTTGCGGCTTGGGTTGCAATTGCACTGAAGTTTTGGAGCTGTGCTTCAGAATAAGACGCTTTGGGATTGTCATTAAAAACAACCATTGCGCCAAGCGTCCGTGAGCCAATGTTGAGCGGTACGCCAAGTAGATTTAGCGTTTGGTCATCATAAGGCGTGGTTTCTAGCTGATTACACGTGGAAAGGTATTGATTGGTGCGAATTGCCAAGCCAGAGCGAATAACTTCCCCGGCTAGCCCCCCACCGCCATGCGGGTGGATTTGACCTTCAACATCTAGCCTGCGCTCATCGTTTTTGACGGCAAACATCGTTTTGATGTTGGCGTCTGCTGTTTCACGAAACAGAATTTGGAAATTTTGGGTATCTAGAATTCGGCTGGATTGCGCGTAGATAAGTTCAAGCAAGTCTTCAAAGCGGATGCTGAAGTTAATTGCTTGCGAAATTTGATTGAGTACGTTTAGCTCCGTAACACGTTGCTCTAGCTCTAGTACGCGTTGCGTTTGGGCCATAATGGTGGCCGTTTGCTGCGTAAGATCGGTCACAAATTTTTGCATTGCTGGCGATGGGGTGTCTGCGCCGACCTTGATTGCCACCCAGCCTAGCAACTGATCTTTATGAAGTGGCAGGCACCAGTCTACATCCATCACGGCTAATCGGGCATAGTCAGCGTCTGCGACAGTGTTGTTTGGCCGAATTTGTAACCCTTGGTTGGCGTTGCTAAGCGCTTTTACTAAGGTGCCGTTTATATCAAACTCTAAATCTGTGGTGTGCCCGTGGCTTACATATTTATTGTTTTGCTTTGTAAAAATGAAGAGGCGTTGTGGATTTAATGTATCGCGTAAATACGATTCCAGCGTTGTGATCATATCTGTTGGCGAGTTTGCGTGACAGAGATCTAAGGTGAACTGGGAGTGCGGCGCGGAATAATCCATGAGACGAGTTGCTAAGGCGATGTATAGAGATGAAAGCGATAAGCGCTAATACGTTGAAAGAGAGTGACCAAAAAATCTGGTGACGTCCATTTTATTATTGCGTGTTTCGGGGTCTGGAGGCAAGCATTGTAATCAATGTAATCTGACCGAGCAGCCCTAAATAAAAGCAAAACGCGGTAAGTGCCCAAACTTACCGCGTTTTTATTCTCACTTGGGATAAGCCCAACCCAATTTACCCGAAAAAGTCAGCATCCAAGTGAGCGTTACAGGCTTAAGTAGCAATACTTATGCCAGAGTTATAAGCAGTTTAGAGTTTGTCTAAACCACTGTTGGTGTATGGTGCATCATCTCAGGTTTAGTGCCTAAATTTAGGGCGTCAGGAGGTATAACTTAGTCTACAGGTTTGACGCTATCAATCAATGAGAAGAAGCCCTCCACCAACGTTGGGTGAATGTAAACAGACTTTTCAAAGAGCGTATATGGTGCGTCTGCCATCATCAACGCCATAAGGACTTGTACAACTTCACCACCCTCGACGCCTAGGATTGTTGCACCAAGAATCCGGTCATTTTCAGCATTGATAACAATTTTCATCATGCCTTGGGTTTCATCACGCTCAATGGCGCGGGCGACCCAAGCCATGGGCACTGAGCCAACTTTGAGTTTGTAGCCTGCTGCGCGAGCCTGCGCTTCTGTCATGCCAACGCGGCCTAGCTCAGGGTCAGTGAACATCGCGTATGGTGCTAACCGATCTTTTGTGGTGCGTTGTTTGCCGTGAATGAGGGCGTCGAACACAATTAGGTGATCGTCATAAGCAATATGCGTAAATTGTGCTCCACCTTTCACGTCGCCTAGCGCCCAAACGCCGGGCACGTTAGTTTCTAGCTTGTCATTGACTTTGATGAATCCGGGGCCATAGGTTTCAATTCCTGCGGCGTCCAGCCCTAAATCTGCTGTGTTTGGCGTTCGCCCAACTGCCATAAAGAAGTGCGAACCATTTATTTCAAACGTTGACTTATCGGCGCGATTCTCAACAGTTGCGGTAAAGCCTGCGTCTGTCTTTTTGAGCGCACTAACGGTTGCGCCAAAATGGAATTGCATATCTTCGGCTTCTAAAGCAGCTTGTAGCGAGGCGGCCACGTCTTCATCTTCACGAGCTAGTAAGCGGTCTGCGTATTCAATTACAGTGACCTTTGCGCCAAATCGGGCGAACATTTGACCAAACTCCAGCCCAAGGTAATTGCCACCCAAAATTACCAGATGCTCTGGCACGGTGGTTAGATCTAGAATTTCACGATTTGTAACATACTCAATATCGTCTAGACCAGTAATTGGTAGTACACGGGGACTGGTGCCTACGTTGATAAAAATCTTTTCACTTGTTAGCGTATCGCCATTGACTTCTACAGTATGTGGCCCGGTGAAGCGTGCATGTCCCCGATGTAAGTCGATGTTTTCTCGTTTGCCAGTATGGTGTTCTTGCCCTCCGCGCCATTGCGCCACAATCTCATTTTTGCGGGCTACAATTTCTGGCAAATTAACTTTGATCTCGCCAGTATGAACGCCAAGCGTATTGGCCTTCCGGGCGTAATGGGCTAAGCGTGCGCTCGCGATCATTGTTTTTGTTGGTGTACAGCCGTAATTCACACAAGAGCCGCCTAAGTGCTCTTTTTCAATAAGAGCGATCTTCCAACCTAGATCTGAAAGCTTGTGGGCTAATGGGTTGCCGGCTTGGCCAGACCCAATGATGATGGCGTCATACTTTTTCATAAAAACCTCTGTAGTGGGTGATAACTTA
>JAHDBW010000213.1 GCA_020630175.1 Anaerolineales bacterium | reverse complement strand
AATGTGGATTTTGTTTATTTTTATTCAACTGACAAGCCTAATTACGCACTTAATCCCAACGTTAGAGTCAGATGGGTTTGGTTTGATTGAATCATTTTTGCCGTTTGGAGTACATAAATTCTTCATGCGATTTAGACGATTTGCGCCGGCATTTGCGTATCTGATTGCATACGGTGTTTTGATTAATCTCGTTTATTTCTCTGATAGCCCGCCGTTGCTTTATCAGATCGCCAATCAATATCTAGATTCGATTGGTAATGTCTTTAATCAAATAGACGGCTTTTCTTATGCGGGCTTTACAGAGCTGTGGGTAGAAGAAGGGCGTTATTACTGGCTACCGTGGTAGGTAGTAAACAGCGTTGGAGTCAAAAAAGGCAGCCGCACTGACTGCCTTTGGCTTATTCAGCACCAGCCGTAAACGCAAAGGACGCACCGCTGACTTCGTTGATGACAACCGTTGCGGATGATCCAACGTTTACATCCAACAGTTGTTGCGCGTTAGGGCCGTTGATTTCTAGGGCGTGGGCACCTTCTGGCACCATCACGGTGAGCGTACTACCAGCGTTGACCATTTGCGCCTCCAACTGTGGGGCGCGCCAAACCACTAGCATGCCTTGCGACGTAGTGTTTTGAATGACCAACTGCGCCGTGTAATTCGCTTGATGGACCACGGTAGAGTCGCCGCCGGTGATGGGGAGCGCATCAACAGGGGGCACGTAAACTTTTGCTTCGGCAAGGGCTTCATTGGCAATCGCGGCAAAGCCCCCAATTTCAATTGCGGTGTGCGTCGCCTCTTCAGCAAACGGGATGACAGCGTCATACCCCTCTAATGCAATCTGCGTGACTTGCGAGGCAATTCCCTCCGCAGCGCCTTTTGCCGCTAGCGTTGCGTCAAACGCGGCGCTGGTGGCGTCTAGGCTTATGTGCTTCTTTTCTACGGCACGGTCAGCTGCTTTTTTGGCATCGTCTCGAATTTCGCCGATCTCGTCCATCAAGTCTTCGACTTCGGCGATCTTTTCAAGTTCGAGCTTTTTACTGGGGCTAAACAGACCGGTTGCGGTGAGGCTAGCGCCATCAAAGAAAAAGCCATTGAATTGATTGGCGTGGGGCGCACGCACAGTTACGTAAACTTCAGCATCGCCCCCGTCTGGGGCAAAGTTCACTTCCATGCGTGACCAACGGCCAACTGGAAAATCGCGCGTGTCTAATAGTCCGCTGTTGAAGATTTGCTGACCGTCAGAATAAATTTCAATTTGAACTTCGGCAGCATCACGTGCGCCAGAATATGTTTTGCCGGGCTCATAGTAGGCCACAATTTCAGGAAAAATCGGCAAGGAAAGGTGATAGATTTCACCGGGGTTTAGGCCATCAACACGTTGGCTAAGGCGCGCCCAAATGGGGGCGTCATAACCGCGCACCGCGTAAGTTTTACTGCCATCACGCCAGAAGACACCGTTGCCTTCCCAAACTAACGCCAGCGGCTGTTGCCACTTATCATCTTCAGCCCAAATGAGCGACCAACCCGCAGGAACTTGCAAGGCACTGTTGCTATTCCAATTGTTTGTACCGCTTTCAAAGCCCGGATTATGTAACAAGTTTTTTTGCGACGGCGTGTCGAATCCCATTAGTGCAACTGTTGTTAGCAGCCCAATGAAACTCAGCAATAGCACGTGAAATTTGTAACTTTTATTCATAATCTAGCATCGGCGCGCAAGCCACCATCCGCTTAACTTTGACCACTCTTTAGAGGCAAGGTCACCTCTTTCTTCCTTAGTAAATGGTTGGTTGAACTTAGTATAACGTGGCTAAAGCCGATTCTATTGGGCTAAACCGAACTATAACGTTAGGCGTACAAATAAAGAGTTCAGCGCCAAAAATGTCATGTTTATTGTCAGATTTAGTACCTATGCTATAAGTCCGTGGAGAGTATTTCTAACGTCTTGGCGATTCGCCATTTTTGGTACAGTGTTTGCAGTGCCTTTTGTGTGGCCCTAGCCGGGTGCACATTTGCCGTTGCCACCGCAACAGAATCTGGTTTAGCAATACCAGACGCTAGCCCTGCATTACAGTTAGATGCCACGCCAATTACCCAATTGACGCTAATTGATGAAGCTGCCGTTGTGGTTGCAGCCACGCCAACAGCAGAGATCTTAGTCTCCGGTGGGTTAGCTGCTGTTATTCCAGACGCAACACCGATTCAATCTCTTAACGTTCCAACTGAAGAAATTCCGTTGGCAGAAGTCCCACAACTCAACATGAACACAGCACAAGATGTCACCGTATTGGCACACTACATGGCTTGGTATAAAACCCGCGAGTACAGCGGCGAATGGCTCTATTGGGATTGGGGCGACCATAATCCAGATAACTTACGGCTAGACGGCTTCCCTGATGCAGCAACCGCCCATCGCCCGCTAATTGGTCTATACGATTCGCGTGATCCGGCCGTGCTGGACTATCAGCTTGCAACAGCTTGGGCAACCGGCATTCGCGGTTTTGTAATTGACTGGTACGGGCCAAATGATCGGGGCAACATTGATGGCGCAACCCAAGCCATGTTTGCCGCCGTAGAGCGAATGTCTAATAACTACGGCATCGACTTCAAAGTTGGCTTGATGTATGAAGAAAAAACGCTCGGCCACTTAGAAGATGAAAATAAACCGATTGTTGCCAAACAGCATATCCAATACATTCTAGATACCTATTCAGAACGCCCACATTACTTACGGCACGATGATGTTCCCGTAATTTTTTACTGGCAAGCGTTAAGCCATGACATTCCAGCCTTGCTTTCGCCTGCGCAATTAGGCACCCTGCAAAGCGAGTTACCTGAATTCAAATTGCTCTATTTAGGCGCCAATAGCGACTATTTAGCGGTGACCGATGGCTTCTACTCTTGGGTGTCTGGCGCAAATGAAGACCCATTGGACTACGGTGAGGATTACTTAAATTGGGTGTATCCTGAAATGGAGTTCCAAAGCAGTCAGCATGAACTGAGCCTCACTGTTGGCAGCGTGTATCCGGGCTTTGATGATAGTGCGACGAACGGTTGGGGCGGTGGATCACGCTTTATTGACCGCCAAGATGGCCTTGTGTACGAGGTTGCTTGGCAGCGCGCTGTTGAAGCAAATCAAAAAGGCTCCATTGCTAACCTGATCCAAGTGGTCACCTGGAACGATTGGCCTGAAGGCACGGAAATCGAACCCAGTATTGAGTATGGCCGCAGCTATCTCGAGACCACACAGACCCATATCAGCACGCTAACCGGCGAGACATACTCGGCAGACGCGTTAGTTATTCCAGAACTTATTCTCACTGCACGGCGCAACTATCCAAGCGCAGAGACAGAAGCAATCGTGCATGAAACACATCAGTTATTTTTCCAAAATCGGTATCCAGAAGCACAGGCGCTTATCTCAGCGTATTTAGCAGCACAGTAAAAGTAGAGAGCAACCTTATGCGTAAATCTAAATTAGTTTCACAACGTTTCCGAGAGAACATCGGCTTATACAGCACCGTATTGGCGATCTTCTCTTACGTCTTTGGGCCGTGGCAGGGCAATGCCTCTGGTGCTTGGCTGGTGTGGGACCTAGTCAAATTTTTACAATCTGACAATCAACTGATAGACACGACGCGCCAAGAAACAATCCTCACAATGTTGGGCGGCATCATTATGGGCTTGGTGATGTTGCTCATTTTGCAAATCGTGGGGCTACGCATTCGGCATCGCGTTTTCCCGGCGCTACAAGTGCTGTTCGCCACAATTACAATTGCCGGATTAGCAGCGCTTTACTTCCGCTTCAACGCCATTACGCTGGGGATTTTTGTCACAACGTTCAGCACAATGGTGGCTTTACTTTCTTCACTGAGCGCGTTGTTTAGCCACATGCCGGGCTCTATTCCAAACCGCGCAACTGCCAAGAAACGCATCGAGCGCCAGTGGGCACAGCGGTTTGCAGAAGCAAAAATGAGTGAGGCCAAGCTATCTATGTTGTCCTTCAAAACAGTTGCCGGATTACCGAATTACTTTTGGGAAGACATGCGTGAAGAGCTACGTATGAAAGATTCCATTATGCAAGTCAAAGACGGCCAATATCTAATGCTCTGGAATGTATCCTCACGCGCATCAACCGCAATTGCCCGCAAGATACAGGGCGTGATCCAAGAAAAAACCGGTTCAGCCTCATACGTTGGCATTTCTAGTTTCCCGCTAGACGCTGCAACGCTGGGTAGCTTAGTAGAACGTGCCGATGCTGCCGTAACAACTGCTGAAACATCAGACTCCGGCTCAATTGTGATTTCAATCGATGAGAACCGCGTCACGCAACATATTCACAACGAATGGCGGCCGGTCATTACCGAGGCGTGGGCAGATGACACCCCCGTTTCTATTTTGGTGTTTGCCACTGAGGGCAATGTCACCCTAAAGGAGGCCTCTATTTTAGAAGGCGAGTTGCGCCTGCGCGATAGAGTTTTTATGTCTAATGAACGGTTGTTTGTGCTGCTGTGGGATACCGCCCAGTCGTTCAACGTTGCGCGTAAACTGCAGTCCAAATTAGAGCGCAAAACATCACGACAATTTGCAGTTGGGATGGCGCAATGTATCAAAGTCGGGAAGCAGTGCGATGAAGTACTGGCCTTGGCTGTAGACCATCTAAAAGATGCACAACAGCAAACCGGATTGCGCATTGTGCCGCCATTCTCACGTAAAAAATCAGCGCCGTATTTACGGGAAGACTGGGCCGCGACGTTGCTGCGGGCTAAACAAGAAAGCGTGCCAGTTTCTATACTTGCACTAGAAACGTCAAAAGCAACAGAAAGTACGCCGTTTGATCTTCTAAGCAAAGAGTTACGCAATGCAGACCAGCTATTCCCGCTTAGCAACGGGGCCTACATTTTGTTGTGGAACACAGACCCGAAAAGCGCCATCTACGTGGCGCGCAAGCTCAAACAGCTGATGCAAGACAACAATCATAAGTTCCCACGGCTAGGCATTGCCACTAGTGACGTACACGGCTACGATCTGGCGTTACTCATTGCCCATGCCGATAAATCCACAGATACGAAAACGCTCAACGGGCGGTTAAAACAGCCAGCGTAGAGGTATCACAGTTGGAAAAACATTTGTAAAAGTCTCTAAACCTCAGTAAAATCAAAAGTATTAGAACGAATGTTGCAACATCTAGCCTAACTGGAGGTCCATATTGAGCGTTGTTACTTGCAAAATTACAGACACCGGCTTTGACATCTCCGCCGATTCGATCAGCGTTCGGGGCATGACGCAAACGCGCGGCCAAAATAGTAGCTTTTCTAAACTGTGGACACACAATGGCCTAATTGTTGGTGCCGTTGGCTCTGCAGAAGAGGCCTCATTACTGCGTTTATTTGTAAACACGCACACGCCGCTAGCCCCAGAAGAACTCGCGATTCTTGAATTCTTCTCCGAATTCTCAGACTGGAAAAACAAAAAAGTTGGCAAGTCTGGCATTAGCAATGCCTACTTACTTGGCTATGGCGACAAAGTGTTTTATATCAGCGGGTGGTTTGTTAAAGAAGTCACCACATATGAAGCAATTGGTGCCGGGAAAGACTTTGCCCTGGCGGCGTTATACCTCGGGCACACCGCAGAAAAAGCCGTCGAAACCGCCATTGAACTATCAATTTACTGCGAAGCCCCGGTGCAACTGATTCAGCACGATAGCGGCAAAGAAAACGCAGCTAAAAAAGCCAAAAGTAAAAAGAAATAGGAGGACCGCCGATGAGTGTAGTTGCATGCAGAATCACAGACACTGGGTTTGACATCGCGTCCGACTCTATTACCACCCGTGGCGCAACCCAAACGCGCGGCGCTAATACAACCCATTCCAAGCTGTGGCAACACAATGGCTTGATTGTGGGGGGCGTTGGATATGCAGAAGAAACATCGCTATTGCGCTTGTTTGTCAGAACACATATGCCGCTAGCCGCCACAGAGCTAGATTTGTTGACCTTCTTCGCTGAATTTTCAGACTGGAAAAACAAACGCACCGGCAAGTCTGGCGTGAAGAATACTTACCTGCTGGGCTATGAAGGCAAAGCCTTCTTTATTGATGACGGCTTCATCAATCAGATAACCACCTACGAAGCCATCGGCGCTGGCGAAGACTTTGCACTGGCAGCTTTATACCTAGGCCACACAGCCAAAGAAGCCGTAGAAACCGCCATTGAGCTCTCAATTTATTGCGAAGCCCCAGTGAATTTGATGCAGAT
>JAHDBW010000212.1 GCA_020630175.1 Anaerolineales bacterium | reverse complement strand
AGCTTGTCAACGCTAATGCCCATTGACATTAGTTTGTAGCTAGCAATCATTTGGTCAACTTCTGCAGGAACGGTGTAAACAGCAGCGTCTAGTTTGCCTTTGTTGTCTACCAAGTATTGTGCAGCAAGTGCTTGACCAGCAAAGCTCATGTCCATTACAGAGGCAGGGTGACCTTCAGCAGCAGCAAGGTTGATCAAACGACCTTCACCGAGCAAGTTCAACTTGCGACCGTCTTTCAATGTGTATTGATCGACAAATGGGCGCACGCGTTCTGGTTCGCCAATTGACATGTCTAGCAATGCTTCTTTGTTGACTTCGATGTCGAAGTGACCAGCGTTAGCAAGCAACGCGCCACCTTTCATCACTTCAAAGTGATGGCGGTCGAAGACGTGCATGTTACCGGTTGCGCTTAGGAAGATGTCACCAATTGGAGCAGCTTCAACCATAGGCATAACGCGGAAACCGTCCATTACAGCTTCTAGGGCTTTCAATGGATCAATTTCGGTCACGATAACGTTACCGCCGAGGCCAGCAGCACGCATTGCGATACCACGTGAACACCAGCCGTAACCAGCAACAACAACGTTCTTACCAGCGATAAGGTAGTTGGTTGCGCGGATAACACCGTCCATGGTTGATTGACCGGTACCGTAGCGGTTGTCAAACAAGTGCTTGGTAAGGGCGTCGTTCACTGCCATCATTGGGAATGAAAGTGCGTTGTCTTTTTCCATTGCGCGCAAGCGGATGATACCGGTTGTGGTTTCTTCCGTACCACCTAACAAGTTAGGGATTAGGTCGCGGTGGGTTTTGTGAATGGTGCTGGTAACGTCAGCGCCATCGTCCATGATGAGGTGTGGCTTGTGAGCCAACACAGCTTCAATGTGACGGAAGTAGCTTTCGTTGTCTTCGCCTTTGCGGGCGTAAACTGGAATTTCATCACGGGTAACAAGTGATGCAGCAACGTCGTCTTGGGTGCTAAGTGGGTTACTTGCACACAGAACCACGTCAGCGCCACCAGCTTGTAGAGCGCGCATCAAGTTAGCGGTTTCTGTGGTGACATGCATACATGCGCTCAAGCGCAGGCCTGCGAATGGTTTTTCAGCAGCAAACTTTTCGTTTACGCTTTTCAAAACTGGCATTTCTTGGGCAGCCCAGTCAATCCGACGGTGGCCCCCACCAGCTTCATTGATGTCTTTAATATCGAAATCCATTTTTTGTTCCTTTTGTGGATAACGCCGATTTCTGACGTTCCAAATTTTTTATTTTGTCCGGCAAACGCCTTCAAAAAAATTACAATAATGCACATACCCGAGCCGACTATATAATCGTTGGGCTGTTGCATTATGTTGTCTTACGTTTAAAACGACCGTTTCAATACTACTCTTTAATAAGCAATCTGTCACTTTCGCGGTCACGATTTTACCAAACCCTTGGCCTCTATGGGCGGGGTGAACATACACATTCCCCACTGCTGCCACACTTTCTTGCGGATTGTACAAATGTGTGCCTGCAAAAGCCGCAAGTTCGCCTGATTCTGCCCAAATGCCAAAGGATGTGCCATCGTTTAGCTGTTGCGCTAAGAACCCGTCTGGCATATCTCCCGCTGCAGCGCCAAGTGCAAAAAGCGTTTCAATTTGCGGCAAGTGTGCTTGCGTCATTGGCGTTGCTAATGACACATCACCACACTCAAATTGCGTTGCGTCCAGCACCATGCGCACCAACGGCTGCGGTTCTACGCTAAAGCGTGTTTCTAGCGCCGCGACCACATCCGTTTTGATTGAAATGTGATACGTGGTCAATGGCACATCAACCAATAATGTTTCAATCTCTGCTGGCGACCCCACTGTCAGCAGAATGGGGGGCTGCAGTTCTGGAAAAATCAGTACCAGTGCGTTTTCCCCCACAATCCATTGGCATTGTGAGTAAAGCGGTTCGGCTAAGTCGCCAATTGCATAGGCGCTCCACATCCGATCTTGATTGAGGATGCGCCGAATTTTGGCTTTTAGGTCTGCCACAGGTTACGTTAGATCATCACCTGATCGATTGCTGAATTGTCTAGCATGTTCAGCTTGCCTTCATCATCAAATTGGGTGCGGAAGCGTTGTACATATTCGCTCACGCTGTAGTTATGATTTTGCGTGCCTTGTTGTTCTAGCACGTAGGTTGCGGTAAGCGCGCCCATTTCTGCACACAGTTTCCATGGCAAGCCCATCGCGTAGCCGCGTAGGAAGCCACCGCGCCAAGCATCGCCAGCGCCAGTTGGATCTTTGATTTCGTTCGGGGTGAACGCTGCGGCTTCGTGTTTTTCGCCGTCTGCGTAGACCACTGCCCCATTTTCGCCAAGCGTGATGGCTAAGATGGTGCCTGCTTTGGTCACAGAATCAATTGTGATGCCGATTTTGTCGTTTAGCAGCTCAAATTCGTAATCATTGACGATGAGCATGTGTGCGCCTTCAACGCCTTCAGCCAATTCTGCTGGGTCAACCCGCACAATTTGTTGGCTTGGATCGTACACATAAGGTACGTTGAGCGCTTTACATTCGCGCACGTGGTCAAGCATTGCGGCTGGATCGTCTGGTGAGATCACAACTAAGTCTGCCTTGAAATCTAGCTCAGCAACTTTACATTGGCTTGCGTAGCTCATTGCACCCGGTGAGAACGATGCAATTTGCGAGTTGCCTTGGTCGGTGTTGCAAAAGAAAGACGCCGTGAATACGTCATCAATCACTTTGATGCCGCTGGTGTCAATGTTTTGGGCCTGTAGCCACGTTTGATAGTCACCAAAATCTTGCCCAGCTGCCGCAAGGATTGTGGCGTTACCATTCAACAGGGCATGTGAGTAAGCGATGTTTGGCGCAACCCCGCCACGATAGCGGTTCATGCTATCGACAAGGAAGCTTAGGCTCAAGCGTTCCAAATTGTCTGCCAAGATATTGTCTTTGAAATACCCAGGGAAAGTCATCAAATAGTCGTATGCAATTGAGCCTGCAAATACAATGCGCATTATGTTCTCCAAAAATTCTCTGTTAGAACTTCCGCCAGTCTCAACGGATTGTAGAGCCGCACCGCAGTGAAGCTCTACAATCCATTCAGCAGTGTTTTGATAAAAAGCGAAAGTTTTTCTGTATTGTGGTCACCAGCGTTACCCATTGCAATTGCTGCAATTAGAACGTGATCAAACCCGCCGGATTTTAGTCTTGGAGCGCCGATTTGACCACCCTGCACATGCGAGCCGTTTACTTTGCGTAATTCGGCATGTGTCTAGCCAAATCGGTGGGCAAGCCTCACCTTAAAGTGCTGGCCCATATGGTACGATGACCATCATGCGTCGGACTTTTTATTTTGCTATTTTTATCGTCTCGTCTTTGCTTGCAGCGTGTGGCACTGCCCCCACTGTAGAGAGTGTAGAAGACATCCAAACCCAGATTGCAGCCGTAGTGACACCAGTTGAGACTGCAACTAGTGCTGCGACCGCAACGTCAGAACCCGTTGCGGAGGTGCTTACGCCAACTGAAACAGTTGTCTTAGAAGTGCCGACTGCCACACCACCGCCAGCCACGCTTATTGCGCCAACTGCGGAACAACTGCAAGTGGCCGAGCTAGACTTACAGCCCATTGCCGATGAGCAGGTGCCAGTTGATGCGCCAGAAAATGCGCCAGAACAGTCTGATTTAGTGGTGTCTGCCAACGTCATCACGCCGCCAGCGGTCCCAACGGCTACGCCCATCGTAGCGGAAGACATCAACCCTACCGCGACTTTGGAAACTGTGGAAGTGGTCACCGCGCCAACCGCCGGCACGCCAGAAATTTCTGGTGCCCCCGCAGCGCTGATTCAGTCTGGCAATGACAACTTGTTTGTTGGCCGCTGGGATGAGGCAGAACTCAATTTCCAAACTGCACTTGATACGGCTACCACCGATGCTGAACGTGAAGTGGCCGCTTATGGCCTGATCCAAACCACCGTTCGGCGGCGTGATCATTTGCTTACAATCAACAAAAGCGACACGTTCTTACAAACGTATCCGGCAAGCGGATTTCAAGATGAAGTCACGTTCTTGTTAGCAGAAGCACACTACGCCATTGAAGGCTATACCAGATCAATTCTGCTGTATCAGGAATACCTCACGCTCAATCCAGATGTGATTGATTCCTATGTATATGAACAGATGTCTGCGGCACAAGAGGCCTTAGGCAATGACGAAGCCGCCGCTGCCGCCAAGCAAAATGCTATCAACGCCCCGCGTGCAACCAGCAGTCTCGTGCTCAAGCAAGAGCGCGCCGATTTGCTGCTCTCGCTAGGCTTTGCGGATCAAGCTATTCAAATCTACGATGAAATTGCGGCATCCAGCTCTTCTGTACTAACGCTGGCGCGCATGGACTTGTTCCGAGGCCGTGCGTATTCGCAGCTTGACGATGATGCCACCGCCATCAGCTACTATCAACACGCAGTCGATAACTATCCGCAAGCCTATGACACGTATTCTGCAATGAATGCGTTGCTAGGCAAGGGCGGTACGGTTGATCCCATCCGCAAGGCGCTGATTGAATACAACGCGGGGCAACTCTCGAATTCTATTTCTACGTTCCAAGCGTTTATTGATGCTAACCCTGATTACAGCGATGCCCGTCCGGCCTATTACTTGGCGCAAGTGTATTTAGATCTGGGTGATATTTCTAATTATGAAGCGCAAATGCGTAAAGTGATTGAAGACTATCCGAATGATCCGCTGTATGGTGACACGTGGGTAGAGCTTGGCGAATTCCAAGAAGGGATTGATTACAAGCTGGCTATTCCAACATATTTGGCATACGCCGAAGCTGCCCCAAGCAGCGCCCGCGTGCCGGAAGCGCTGAGCTATGCGGCGCGGCTTTCTGAACGCTTGGATGATTTGCAAGTTGCCGCTGAAATCTGGGGCCGTATTGCTGACCAATATCCAGCGTCTGATGAAGCGTCTGAGTCTGCATTTCAGGCGGGGATTGTGCACTTTCGGCAAGGTGATTTGCCGCTGGCGCAGAGCCGCTTCCAACAAGCCGCTGGATTTGGACAAGCGAGTGCTGAAGAACGGGCCCGCGCCCATCTCTGGCTAGGTAAGGTTTCAAATGCCTTGGGTGACTTGAACGGTGCGCAGGCCTCTTGGAACACGGCAGTCGCTACTGCACCGGGCAATTACTATTCGCAGCGTGCCAAAGAACTGCTGATTGGCGAAGCGCCCATGCTGCCAATCAATTCAAACTTTGATTTTGATGAAGCCACCGAAAAACCAATCGCCGAAGCGTGGTTAGCGCAACAGTTGGGCATTGGCAATGACGGTACGCTTGGCGACTGGCGCCGCACTGTAGGTACCGACTCGCGTTGGCAACGGGCAGAAACGCTCTGGAACTTGGAACGCCGCACTGAAGGCGCGGCTGAGCTACGCGCGTTACGAGGCGCTTACAAAGGCGAGGCGTTGCTGCTGTATCAATTGTCGCTCGCCTGCCGCGATTTAGGCGATTATTACTGCGCTATTTGGTCGGCACGTGGCAGCCTAGATGCGTTGAATTTGGCGGATACGTTTAGCGCGCCGGCATTCTTTACGCAATTACGCTTTGGCCCTTATTTCAAAGATCTCGTGTTGCCAGCAGCTGAGAAATGGGAAGTGGACCCAGTGTTGCTTTATGCCTTGATTCGGCAAGAGAGCTTCTTCCAAACAGCGGCGCGGTCATCCGCAGCGGCACAAGGCCTGATGCAAGTTATTCCACCAACCGGTGATTATATTGCGGCGAATATTGGCTGGCCGAATTATCAAGAGAGCGATTTGAATCGGCCTTATATCAATGTGGAATTTGGCGCTTGGTATTTCCGGCAACAAATGCGCGCCTTTGATGGCAATGCCTATGCCGCGCTAGCCGCTTATAACGCTGGCCCTGGTAACTCAAAACGCTGGTTTGATATCAGCAACAACGATCCAGACCTCTTCTTAGAAGTTGTGCGCCTCAGCGAACCGCGCCGCTATATCCGCCGCATCAATGAGTTCTATGACATTTACAGTGACGTGTTTGGAAGCTAAGCGGATAATGCGTAAGTTGTAATTCGTATCCGCGTTATAGCTTGGTTGCAGTATTACGCCTTTGATCATTTACTGCGGAGATTCACTTAACATAGATATTGTGTCAACCTGTGATTAAAGTGTAGAAATGATTTCGCTAAAATCCGTGTTCTCCCGTATCTGTGTTGTGGCTCATTATTATCTTTTTAGGATTAATCCATACAAAATTCTGGTTATCCCTTTAGAATTACGGAAACAAAATACGTATTA
>JAHDBW010000211.1 GCA_020630175.1 Anaerolineales bacterium | reverse complement strand
TGAAGATTGTAAATAGTTTTCATGCGTAGGGCCACTAATTCCTCCCGAAGTAGTGGCCCTATGGCAGACTTGTAAAGTTGAAATCTGAATAGATCAACACCTCCCCTCCAAAAAAATTGATCGCTTGAGATTTCACCTTGACACCTCGCTAACAGTCCGGATACACCAACGTTCACCAGACATAGCGACACAGAATTACTTCGAAAAGGATGTTTTATGACCAACAAAATTGCAACTACAGACGTTTCCCTAATCTGGTTTGCCTGCGAAGCCGGCGCTGGATCTAGCCTCATGAGCGCGCGCAGCCTACAAAAGAAATTTAAAAAAGCTGGCGTAGATGTGGAAGTAAAACACTGCCCAGTGCGTTCTGTCCCAGAAGACGCACAACTTGTACTTGTTCACCAAGGTATGGTGAAACAACTCGTAGAGCGTGTGCCAGACACAGTCGTTCTTCCTTACAAAATGTTCCTCAACGACCCAATTTTTGACCAATTGGTTAAAGCCTTTGTAAAAGGCGTTGTAATTGCTAGCCGCGGGTAAAAGAGTCGTGTCTATTTTAACGTTAGAAGCTATCAAATTAGCGGCCACTGTTACCGACAAAAACGATGCCATCCGCCAAGCTGGTGAATTACTAGTAAAAGCGGGCCACGTTAAAGAAGGTTATGTTCCAGGCATGCTAGAACGCGAGCAAACCATGTCCACTTATATGGGCAATGGCGTTGCAATTCCGCACGGAATGTATGAAAGTCGCGAACTGATTTTGAAGACGGGTATCTCTGTGCTTCAAATCCCTGCCGGCGTCGAGTGGGAAGATGGCGAAATTGCTTATTTAGTAATTGGCATCGCCGCTGACAATGATGAACACATGGGCATCTTAATGAACCTTGCCGATGCGCTTGAGGACGAAGAGTCCGCGCAAGAGCTTGTTTCATTATCTGACCCAGAAGAAATTATTGCGCGTTTAGCTAAAGAACCAGAAGAACTCTAGTGAAAGAACTAACGCTGCAAATTAAGAACCCAACTGGTTTGCATGCCCGCCCGGCGCGCGAATTAGTAAATGTTGCTAAAACATGTAAAGCCGACATTGCCTTGTTCCATGGCGAACGCAAGGGCAATGCGAAAAACCTGTTTTCGGTTTTGAAATTGGGTGTGGCGGCAGGTGGCGAACTTCATATTCAGGTGTCAGGAGAAGACGAGAGCGAAGCTGCAGAAAAGCTGCGCGAAGCTGTGTTGTCTGGTCTGGGTGAAACCATCCCGGATGACACACAAGCCGATGTGAATGGCTCTGCCCCTGCTGCTGTAAACGCTACTGATACCGAAACAAAAGCTAAAGTCCCGACGTTTGAATTCCCGGCTGACCTTACTGGTGTAGCGGCTTCAAACGGGATTGCTCTTGGGCCAGTTTTTCATTTTGAAACCGCACAAGCGAGTCTCAACGACACCTTTCAAGGGTTAGTTGCTGAGCAAACTAAGCTAAAGACTGCGCTAGCCGCAGCTGATGCTGAGCTAAAAGGCCTTTATAAGAAGCTTGTTGATGACGGGTTACCAGATGCGGCAGAAATTTTTGCTGTACATGCTGACCTGATTGCCGATGAGTCATTGTTAGAAAGCGTTCAAGCGACGATAAAAACAGGCATCAAAGCCTCCAGTGCATGGCAAGAAAGCATTGCCGCTTATGCATCTGAGTTGGCGCAGATGGACAACGAAGTGTTAGCAGCACGTGCTAATGATATCCGCGATGTTGGACGTCGTGTTGGTCAGCACTTGGCTGGCACAAACACAACCCGCACGTTGCCAGATGAGCCAGTCATCATCGTTGCTGAAGAACTATTTCCCTCAGATACTGCCGCCTTTGATCCTAGCAAAGTGCTAGGGATTATTACCTCTGCTGGTGGTGCAACTGACCATGCTGCCATTTTGGCACGTGCGTTGGCGGTTCCAGCAATTGTAAGCGCTGGCGATGCAGTTCTCGACTATGCAAACGGCACAACGGTCTTATTTGATGGGGCGCAAGGCACAATTGCTGTCAACCCAAATGCAGACCTCCAAGCTGCTGCTAAAAAGGCGCTTGCAGAACAACGTGCAAACAGCGAACGGTTACGCAAAGCTGCGCTAACCGGCGCTAAAACAACAGACGGCCATCCACTAGAAATTGGCAGCAACGCTGGTTCACTAGATGACGTCAAACGCGGTGTGGATAACGGCTGTGACGGCGTTGGCCTGTTCCGAACTGAGTTTTTATACCTTGGTCGTGATACAGCCCCAACAGCTGACGAACAGCTAAAAATTTACACCGATATTGTTGAAACCCTCGGTGATCGCCCGCTAATTATCCGGACATTGGATATTGGTGGTGACAAAATTGTTCCATACTTGGACCTGCCGCAAGAAAGTAATCCGTTCTTGGGTGTCCGTGGGGTGCGCTTGTCGCTTGCGCATCCAGAGTTGTTCCGTACGCAATTGCGCACAATTATGCGGGTGCCAAACTTGAGTAACGTCAAGATTATGTTCCCGATGATTGCGACCTTAGCCGACTGGCGTAAGGCGCGGGCAATTGTTTCTGAAGTCCAAGCGGAATGCAATGTTGAAACTGTTACGGTTGGCATGATGGTCGAAGTACCATCTGCGGCAATTTTGGCAGATCAATTTGCAGCAGAAGTGGATTTCTTCTCAATTGGTACCAACGATTTGACCCAATATACATTGGCAATGGATCGTACAAACGCCACGTTGACTGCGCAATTGGATGGGCTACATCCAGCAGTCTTGCGTCTCATTGATCGGGTTGTGCAAGCTGCGCAAGCCGCTGGTAAATGGGTCGGTATTTGTGGTGAGCTGGGCGGTGATGTAGAGGCTGTTCCAGTATTATTAGGGCTCGGCGTTCAAGAACTGAGCGTTGCACCACCACTTGTTGGTGAAATCAAAGCACGCGTTCGTAGCTTGTCTTACGCAGACAGCAAGGCGCTTGCCCAACAAGCCTTACAACAATCTACAGCCGCTGACGTGCGCACTTTAGTGCAAAAACACGTCAATAACTAGACTTTTATGCGTTGGGGTAGGTACGGCATTGCGCCTATCTACCTCAACTTCCTCGTAGTCTTTAAATTCTAATCTAAAATAATCCTATGACGACTTCTCTAAAAACGAATCTTGCTTGGAATATGTATGGTGTCGGCCTCGAAAATATTGGTGTCGATAGCCAACCTGAATCTGTTGCGTATCCTGAAGACCCCGCTGCCAATCAGTTATTGGTGCGTGTGGACTGTGTCGGGATGTGCTTTTCTGATGTAAAGCTTATCCGCCAAGGCGGGAGCCACGCCAAACTTTATAACCGCGACTTGCGCAAAGAACCAACGCGCTTAGGGCATGAAGCAACGCTCACAATTCTTGCTGTCGGTGCAGATTTGCAAGACAAATATAACGTTGGTGAACGCTACGCTGTACAACCTGATATTTATCAAGACGGCCGTAGTACTGCGTATGGTTACACAATCCCTGGTGGCCTGATCCAGTATCATCTTGTTGGCCCTGAAGTGCTGGACGCTGATGATGGCGCCTACGTGCTCCCAATTACAGAAGGCATGGGGTATGCAGAAGCGGCGCTAACAGAGCCGTGGGCTTGTGTTGAAGCATCTTATACCCAACGCCGCCGCTTATCACCACTAGATGGTGGGGTAATGTGGATTGTTGGAATGCCTGGTGACGAACGCGTCTATGAATTTTCTGAAGGCCTAAAAGCGCCAGCAAAAATCATCGTGACAAACGTCTCTGATGCTGTATTGTCACTGCTAAAAGCAGAAACAACCGCGCAAATTGTTGAATGCAACAATGTAAATCCAGCTGAATATGCTTCACTGTCAAAAATGTTTACAGACGAAGCCGGCTTTGACGACATTGTCATGTTAGAACCTAAATCGGCTGAAGCGGTTACAGCTGCTGCCGCTTTGATTGCATTCCGCGGCACGCTCAACATTGTTGGTCAAGAACCGTTAGATGGCAAGCCAGACATTGATGTTGGCCGCTTGCACTATCACTACACGGCATTTGTTGGCAACACCGGTCCAGATATCGCAGCCTCTTATGGGGAAGCGCGTAATCGTGCCGAACTGCAACCAGGTGGCACAGCGGTATTCATCGGTGCTGGTGGCCCAATGGGTCAAATGCACGTGCAACGGGCAATTGAATTACCAAACGGTCCAAAGACCATTATTGCCACTGAAATTAGTGATCTGCGCCTTACGACGTTGGCCGAACGATTTGGCCCACTAGCTGAAAAGCAAGGCAAAAAGCTGCTGACATTCAACCCAGCAACAGCTGAACAATCTACATTGGAATTTGTGCATGCACATACAGACGGAATGGGAGCAGATGATGTTGTTATCTCTGTGCCAGTTCCAGCACTAATGGCAGAAGCTGGTGAATTGATGGGGCCAAACGGCATGCTTGTGTTGTTTGCTGGTGTCAAAAACGGTTCGCTTGCACCGCTGAAGGTAAGCGATATTTATCTCCATAATGCGCAATTTACAGGCACGTCTGGGTCAGCGCTTGATGATCAACAAATCGTTATTGATAAAACGCTAGCTGGTGAATTGTCACCGAATCGTTCAGTTGCTGCCGTTGGCGGTATGTTGGCCGCGCATGATGGCATTGATGCAATGATGACTGCCCGTTACGCGGGTAAAGTTGTTATCTTCCCGCAAATTGAAGACTTGCCACTACAAAGCTTGGAAGAATTGGCTGAAAATCATCCAGATATTGGCGCGTTGCTCGGTGAAAATGCGCTATGGACATCTGAAGCAGAGCAAGCGCTGCTGGCAAAATTTGCTGCATGATTTATACGGTTACGCTGAATCCAGCAATTGATAAACAAATTACCGTTGACACAGTCGCACTCGATACCGTTTTGCGTGCGACTGCTGTTCAAGTTGATGCAGGTGGTAAAGGCTTTAATGTCTCGCGCGCATTGGCAACGCAAGGTGTGCAAAATTGCGCCTTGGGCTTTGTTGGTGGCGCTGAAGGAGACTTCTTAACCACCGCACTGGAAGAGCAAGGTGTGCAAACGGAGTTTGTGCGTCTAAGCCAGCCAACGCGCACAAATGTGAGCGTTGTTGGTACGCATGGCGATGCGCACTTCAAGGTCAATGAAGCCGGCCCTACAATCGACAGCACTGCCGAGCAAGCGTTAATATCTCAAGTACGCACGCTAGCGAAGCAAGGTGATTGGTGGGTTTTAGCAGGCAGTTTGCCGCCTGGCATTGATCGCGATATTTACAATACGCTGGCAACGATTATTCGGGATGCAGGTGCGTTTGTTGCCTTAGACACTAGTGGTAACGCGTTGGCAAATGCCTTGGCATTTGGGGCGGACTTAGTAAAGCCTAACCATCATGAAGCTGCTGAACTCATTGGTAAACCGATCAGCACCTTAGCCGAAGCCGCCGCCGCCGCGCTAGATCTGCAAGCCCAAGGTGGGCGCTATGTTGTCATCTCAATGGGGGGGCAGGGCGCTGTTATTGCGGCAAATGGCCAAGCTTGGCAAGCAGAGGCCGCGCCAATTGAAGAACAAAATCCAATTGGGGCTGGTGACGCAATGGTCGCGGGACTTGTCCGGCGCTTTTCTGAAGGCGCGACTGGCGCAGATGCTTTACAATGGGGCATGGCAACGGGTGCCGTAAGCGCAAGCCTCACTGGGACTGATTTTGGGACCAATGAACAAGTTTCAGTGCAAGCCCAACGGACCAATATTCTGCCAGCAGCGAGGTAAGCATGGCAAAGAAAAAACCAAGCGTAATTTTTACGCCTAATTCTCCAAATAAGAAGGCCAGTGAATACACGTTTGGGCGCTATCTTATGGTCGGCGCGGCGATTGGTGGCTATTTGGGCTATATCTTTCGTGTTTCAGAGCGTGACTTGAACTTGGTTGCGCCAATTGCTTGGGGCGTGATGATTGGGATTGCCATCTTCATTTTTACTGTGATTATGAGCAAAGGCCGCCCACCGTTCAAAGCCTTGGTGAAACAAACCGTCGTCTCAATGGTGTTTATTACCATCGGTTTGGTAGGGCTAGAATTTCGCAATACCATCCACGGTATGGGTGGCCGCATGGCGGTGATCATATATTGCGTGGCGTTGGGGTTACTCATCGGCGCGATGATGTATGCACGGTCTAAGCTAGTCACGTCAACCAGTAAGTGAGCGGTCCTTAGTCCGTCTTCAATCACAAAAACGCTTCATAAACGAGCAGAAGATGCCGCACGATTTTGAATTAGTGCTGCATCTCCTGCTCGTTTTTATTTCTCCCTGAAAATACAACTAAC
>JAHDBW010000210.1 GCA_020630175.1 Anaerolineales bacterium | reverse complement strand
TTTTGCGTGAATTTGACGCGATTTTATCGTTCACTCTTATCCAGAATTGTGCTTACCTAAGAATCAAAAACGCCCAATCTGACCGCTGCCAGATTGGACGTTTTTTTGAGTTACAGTCTAAAGCGGCCTAAGCGCCAACGCGACCAAATTCATCGGGCACGCCTTGCGTCCCAACGGTGTCGATCACATCGTACATATTGTGCACATCTTCCCCGTGGAAGCGCGCCGTCTTGCCGGTGGGGTTGAGCGGCTCATCATAAAAGAATTGTGGCAGTTCATCATCCGCAGCGGTAAAGCCAGCTTGGATGTTGAAGGCCCGTTCTAGCGCCAACGTTTCGCGCCCCATTTCATGGAAGAAGGTCGGCTTGATGCTTGTGCCCAGCGCTGAGTTCATCGCGTCGGCAAGCATTTCTACGTTCGGGTTGGTAACCGAACGGCCAAAGACGCAAATCCCAATTGAATCGACGGCTGCCGACGCAATTTGCGCTTCGAGGCTGGCTTCAATCAATTCTGGCAAGTCTTTGTCAATCGACTTCATTTTTGGCACGTTTCCAGCAGTGTGGTCAGCGCCTTGGGCGGTCACCATCATTGAAAGACCCGTCACTTCAATAACGCGTGGGTCATACGCACTAATAGCTTGTTTTTTAATCACTGGCACGCGGTGATGATTGAAATGCTCGCCAACGCGGGCCGTGCCAGACGCGTATAGCTTGCCGTTTTCATTGCCCGCTAACAAGTCTTCAAAGAATTGTTGCATGAAGTCTGTGTCACCAAATTTGGCTTGGATATCCATCAGCACGCCAATGGTTGCGCCAGTTTCAATAGTATCGATACCGAGTTCATTACACCATTGGTTCATCACGGCCAGATGATCGATGCTAGACAGGCCGCAGTTCGTGCCTAACAGTGAAATGGTTTCGTATTCAATTGGCGAGGTGATCTCTTCACCGTCTTCATTGACGAACACATTACTACACTGGATCACACAACCGGGCATACAAGCATGGGAGTGTGCGCCGCCACGCGAGACGTTCAAATCACGAATAAACGTGCCGCCCATGGTGAAATTGCCGTCGGCGTCTTTTTCCATGGAACCACTGGTGAAGTTACGGGTAGGTAAGCCGCCAACTTCATTGGTGTAGTCGCCCATGGCCATTGTGCCAATTGGTTTATAGACATTTTGAATAGCCGTGTCTTCATTGATCAGACCGGCATATTCTTTGACAGCGGTTAGCGTTTTCTTTTTGTCGTGCAATTGCGGCATTTTGGCAACTTCAATCACAATCGCTTTGACCTTCTTGCTGCCCATGACGGCCCCAACGCCACCGCGGGCGGCTAAGCGTGAAGGGCGGCCGTCGCTGTCTGTGATGGAAATGCCAGCGAGTAACCCTTGGTATTCACCAACTGGTCCACAAATCGCGTAGGCAATCTTGCGACCGTAGGCGGCTTTGAGCATGTCGCCCGCTTCATAGTTTTTCTTGCCTAGGTAAGGGGTGGCGTCTTGAAAGGTCATCTCACCGCTTTTGGTGATGTGAATAATGACCCAGTCTTCAGACTGCCCATGCAGGGTAAAGCCAGCAATGTTGACACGCCCCATGGCGTAGGCCAAGGTGCCGCCGGCATTGGCTTCTTTGATACCGCCGGTGAGCGGGCTTTTGCACCCAATGCTCAAGCGGTTTGCGTTTGAGAGACCCGTGCCTGCAAAAGGGCCGCCTGAGAAAATCAGCGGGTTATCTGGCCCGAGCGGGTCCACCTGCCCGAGATTATTTTCAACCAGCGTTTTGGCAATAAGATAACGCCCGCCCTTGATAACGTCCTCGCCAGACAGTTCAGCCGTTTCGACTGACTGATCCCCTAAGTTTATATGTAAGTAATTGCGCATGATTGGCATAGTTCTCCGCTGATAGTGTGTCTCACGTAAATCTGCGCCAGAGACGCTGAAGGATTAACGTAATGTGTGGCAACATTTTACGCCAAATTACAGGCCAATGTATTCAAAAATCGGTGTTATACCACCACTTTAGAACGGCGCTCTAGATAAATCGTGTCGCGCCAAACGCCATCTTGTTGGGCAATCTTCTCGCGGCGGCACATTTCTTTGAAGCCATGCTTTTTATGGAGGTAAATGCTCGCGCCGTTTTCAGGAAAGATACTGGCAAAAATGGTCCAAATTCCAGCCTGCTCTGATTCGGCGACTAAGTGCGCCAGCAAAGCATTGCCCACCCCTTGGCCGCTGGCTGCGGGATCGACATAAACCGAATCTTCAGCAACGCCCCGATACACTGCCCGTTTAGATGTTGGTGAGAGCGTTGCCCAGCCTAGCATCTTGCCAGTGCCTGAAACGGCTTTGAAGGTGAGGTTAGCGTGTTTGCCAGCAAACCACGTGGCACCGTCAGTTGGGATTTCTGCTTCTGAGGTAAATGTTGCATTCTT
This sequence comes from Anaerolineales bacterium, assembly GCA_020630175.1. Lineage (GTDB taxonomy): Bacteria > Chloroflexota > Anaerolineae > Anaerolineales > UBA6668 > JAHDIM01. The sequence goes on along the minus strand of JAHDBW010000210.1, from coordinate 3,909 downwards.
TGTTTGAATGCCGAGGCGATAAATACGTTCTATCTCTGGCCAGTCTGCCAGCGTTGCTAACTGTAATTCCATGGCGATATCCTTGTGATAGCAGCTCTGTGCAGAGCTTGCATGAAGACGCCAAAATTATGCCATAGCCGGGGATCGTAATGGAATATACAAGTTCAATACGCCTTGCCGCCCATCAGCAGAAGACGTTAGCGTAATGTCACCATCAAGCGCATTAATATGGCGATTGATCAGATAAACCCCAAGGGTTAGCCCGCTGAGTGCGCGGCTTTCATTGGCCCGAATGACGAGTTCCAATAACTGCGAGTGCTTGCCAAGCGGGGCAGCAATTTCGCTGGACGTTAGTGAAACGTGTAACATTTTGTTATCTGACGCGTGCAAGCAAATTTCAACCGGTGCGCTAATCCCGCTTAGTTTGTTTAGCAAGGTAGCAAGAATTTGGCTCAGATAGTCCACTGGCACCGTGATTGTGTTGGCAACAAACGCAGAACTCTTTTCGACACTGTATTGCACTGCTGGACGTGCCACTGCGGTTGCTAGTGCCGCATTAAGCGCCTGTAACAATGTGTCTGCCGCGTATGCTTCATAGCTAGGCGCTAGCAGCGGTTGGGCGCGTTCTACTTCTACAACTTCATCTAGCAAGTCTGTAATTGTGCGGATTGACTCGCGAATCGCTAGCGTTTTCTCTTCGCGCTCTGCAAGGGATAAGTCTTGTAAAGTTGCGGCAAGTGCTGGCGCTTGAGCATCGATAGTTTCAAGCGGCGTTTCAAATTCATCTGCCACCATTTTGATAATGCTAGATTTCATCCAGCCTAGGCGGACTTCTTGCCCAAGCGAGTAATCGAGCTGGGCGGTTAGTTCTTCATTGCGTTGGACTTGGATCGCCAGTTCAGCCGTGCGGGCTTGCACAAGCTTCTCTGTTTCCGCATAGCTGGCTTCCAACTCTTTTTGCTGCACTTCTAATTGGTCGTTGATCCCGACAAGGGGATAGAACAAGGTGTCTTGGAATACGCCTACGCAGACCAGCGATATGCTAAACACCGTTAGCGACGCCACAAAATCGCCACCCTGCGGCACTGTATATAAAAATAGCCATAGCGTGTTGATGCCAATGCCAATCTTGACCAGCTTATGAATTTTGGCCGTCCCTAAGAAGACAATTGCACACACGACTAACGCCGCCAGCGGGGTCACAATCGCCATCAGAATAGAATTCCAAGTGAACGTAATTGGCTCTGGATATCCATTAACCGCATTGAACGCCACAATCGGATTGCCAGCGATTTCATACTGGATCCCAAATAGCCCATTCAATATGTTTACCCCCAACAAAGACAGCATGCAGCGTTGTACATACTTCCGGATCTTTACGGTCCAAGGCTTGGCATATTCCAACATAGCCACCATTAGGCAGGCATAGGCCATAGATGGCAAGACCGCATACGTACTAAGTGTGAGCTGGGCCCGGCCTGCGGTCAGAAGGTCTGCTCTAACATGCATTGCTGTGACTAACGATTGTAATAACCCAATCCCAGTTAGGATCAACCAAATCGCAATTACCCAATTGAGCTTTTTATGCCAAGCTTGGCCTAAGATCAACGCACCAAAGGCAAAGAGCGTGCCAGCACTTAGAAAAGAGACAAGGTCATGGATTACGATCCACGTTGTTTCTAACGCCATGATTAGGCAATACCTTGCGGTGCGTGGCGTAGCGGTAACAGCATTTTGAACGTTGCACCTTGCGCGTGCCCGGCGCTTTCCACGGTAAGTGATCCTTGTAAGACCTCTATTGCAGTTTTAGCAAGATACAACCCCAACCCTAGACCACTCCGTTCTTCAATGTTGGAGCCTCTTGTAAACATTTCGAAAATTGAGTTTTGCTCTTCTGGCAAGATGCCAACCCCCTGATCGTGAATTGCAATCGCGATGGCGTTGGGCTGCGGCATGCTGATTTCAACGCGTACAGGTTGGTCTACTGGACTGTATTTAAGCGCATTGCTAATGAGCGTTTGGGTTATAAAAGTAATCATTTCAGTGTCCACATCCACTTGCGTTGTATTGTCTGCAGGGTAGTTGAAGGACAGTCGATCGTGTGTGTCAAAGTGCGTGAAAAGCCGTTTAGCCAAGTCGCTACTGAATGAATTGAAGTGCATCCTGCGATATTCGGCAACGCGGTTGGGCTGGTTTGCAGCCTCTACCATTTCAACATCTGTCAGCATGCCATATAGATTGCGCAATGCGGTCTCGATCCGGTCTTTTTGTTGGGTTTGTTTGACGGGCGTCATGCGGTCCGCGTAGCGGTTGAGCAATTGCACTGCATTGCTAATTACCGTCAGCGGCGTGCGGAATTCATGCGAGATTGTACGGATGATGCTGGCTTTTAGCGTGTTGAGCTCATTTTCAGATTTCAACTGCGCGCGGAGTTGAACGGCAAGCTCTTGCCCGAGCGCCATGTTCTCGTCCAGTTCTTCTGTGCGGTCAGCAACTTTTTTGGATATTTTTTCCTGCGCAATTTGGAGTGCAACTTTATGCTTCTTTAGTGCAGTATTTGCATTGCGATATTTGCTATACCAAGTTTGCTCTAGCGAAACATACGCAAAGCCCATCGTGGTAAATGCGACAAATAACGCGAGTAAGTTGAGTACATTCACACTCTCAAAGTTATAGGCCAAAAGAAAAATGGGAAGCAGCGTTGCGGGATAGCGTAACCCACGCGAATTAGGCTTTACCCAAGCAGATACCAGCATAATTAGCGGCAACACAACGATGCCAAGGTAGATCAGGCTGGCTTGCGATGTGAGGTTGGACTGAATAATTTGCCCTGTTTCTAATTTGACATGCAAATTTTGGGGCGTAATAAAAAGTTCTGGCATCTGCCAGATCAGCACAGACGCAACAATAGTACCCGCAACGCCAAACGCTGAGATCACCACCCGCGTTCGCAGCCGCCACGGTTTCACCATCAGCAAAATATAGACCAAATAGAAGAGGCCAATCCAATATACAATGCCAATACTGAGTTGCAGATGCTCCGCCAAGGACGTCGCTGAAAGTGGGTCGACCTGCGTTCGGTAAGACACCCACACTGCAAGTGTTCCCAAAATACCGTCTAGCAACATGCCTGCAAACAGTAGAATATTGGTCGGCCGCTTGTATCCTAAAATCAAGATCAAGACACTGACGCCAATCCGCAATGAACTGGTTGAGATACCGATAAGGTTAGCAATGAGGAGTGTGTAGTTTTCAGCCATGCAGGTGCTAATGCGTAACAATCACAGACGTGTGCATCCTAACTTAGTTCATTGGCGTTAGGGCATTATTATCAGCCTAACATAGATCAGAACCAAGAAACATAAAGAGTACAGCACTGGAAAGGATTTATAGCGCAATATAAAGCACTACAAATCTGATACCTAATGTTTTTGTCTATTTATAAATAGGTTATTGCAATGCTAATGCCAGCCACCATAGCCTTCGTACTAGTATTCACGGTGCATTTTCTTCTATCTTGCGCAACGACTGCTTGCTGATAACCCGCAATTGAGACCTGCCGCCGTGGCAGCCGCTTTTTGGATTTCGCCAATATCACACAGTATTGTAGTATTAGTAAAAGCAAGTAAGAGTTCAGTATTATTGCTCCGGCCTATAGACACTGTGCTGTCCTAGCCAAGCAAAAACCAACTGGCGCGATACTTGCACTAGAGTTAATAGCCACACTTTGCATAGCGATGGCGGTGTATCTTATTCCAATCTTTAGCACCCTAATCGGTGCAATTGTAGTGAATGAACTAGCACGCCGTACGCGTGCGTGGCCCTTGTATTTGTACTTGTCGGAACAACCCTAGTAACCTAAGTTGCTAGTAAGACTGTAATCTGAATACCCCTAGGATTTCTCCCTCC